>NZ_JBBCPK010000131.1:0-8935 GCF_037150775.1 Leclercia sp. M50 | reverse complement strand
AGCAATTTTGGACAGCGCTTGCGCTGGCCCCGAAGGGGTGAGCCCCAGGGATGGGGCGAACAATCCGCGAAGCGGCGATTTTCTTTGCCGGGAGCCGGGATTGTTAAGGGGGCGGCGATAGCCCCCTTAACACGTTCACCGCAGCGGGGTGAACATAATGCAGAAATGCTTTAGTGAACGGAACAATTCCACCGTTACGACAGAATTGTTCCTTTTACAAACGGTCGATTAGTTCAGACGAACCGGCATCCCCGAACGATTCTGAATCGCCTGATCCACAATCGTCGCATCCACATCCTGCTGGCCGGTCACCGCCTGCACATTGCTGGTCAGGGTAATTGGCACAGTCACGTTATTATCGATCTGCTCTTCGCTGGTAGAGAGCGGGTTATGCACTTCGAGGTAACGGCTGCCATCTGGCTCGGTGGTCGCTTTTACCGGCTCGTTGATGAACTGTACGCGAGTACCCACCGGTACGTTTTCGAACAGGAATTTGATGTCGTCGTTACGCAGACGCACACAACCGTGGCTCACGCGCAGGCCGATACCGAAGTTGGCATTGGTGCCGTGAATCGCATACAGACGGCCAATATAGAGCGCGTACAGACCCATCGGGTTATCCGGGCCCGCAGGCACAACGGCTGGCAGCGGCTCACCCGCGGCAATGTATTCCGCGTGCATTTTCGCGGTTGGGGTCCAGGTTGGGCCCGCTTTCTTACGCTCAACTTTGGTGGTCCAGTTCATCGGAGTATCTTTACCCAACTGGCCGATACCGATTGGCAGCACGATTACGGTGTTGGTGCCTTTCGGGTAGTAGTACAGACGCATTTCGGCGCTGTTGATGATGATACCTTCATGCACGGTATCCGGCAGGATCAGCTGCTGAGGAATGTTCAGCACGGTGCCACCTTTCGGCAGGTACGGATCGACGCCCGGGTTAGCTTCCATCATGTTGGAGAGGCCAAGTTGATATTCTGCTGCGAAATATTCCAGCGGCTGGCTGTTGCCTTCTTCAATGGTCACAACCTGGTTCTGACCGACCAGACGGCTACCGTCGGTTGGCAGTGGATAGGTGACAGCAGAAGCGGTCTTGCAAAACCCTACTACGGCAAACGCCGCCGCAAAAAGCGAAGTTAATTTCATATTCATGTTGTGCGAGGTATCTGTGCCACGTTGGCAGGTTGTTTAAAAGTCAGAACGGTTTAGGGAGCGCATTATATGTGCATTCCCACCCGCATGGAATTCGGATGTGTACTAAATCACACTTTTTTCAATTCTGTTAAGTGTAGCGCTACGTTGTTAAGCGGGATCTCATTTCGGAATTGTGGCATAATGCCGGGTTTATCACACTTCTCGCAGGAATCTCCCGTGTTAGTTACCAGCAACGTCACTATGCAGTTTGGCAGTAAGCCGCTGTTCGAAAACATTTCCGTCAAGTTTGGCGGCGGCAACCGTTACGGCCTGATTGGTGCCAACGGTAGCGGAAAATCCACCTTCATGAAGATCCTCGGCGGCGATTTAGAGCCGACCCTGGGCAACGTTTCTCTCGATCCGAACGAGCGCATCGGTAAGCTGCGTCAGGATCAGTTCGCCTTTGAAGCGTTTACCGTGCTTGATACGGTGATCATGGGGCACGTTGAGCTGTGGGAAGTGAAGCAGGAGCGCGATCGCATCTACGGCCTTGCCGAAATGAGCGAAGAAGATGGCTATAAAGTGGCCGATCTCGAAACCCAATACGGCGAAATGGACGGCTACTCCGCCGAAGCCCGCGCCGGTGAGCTGCTGCTCGGCGTCGGTATTCCGGTTGAACAGCATTACGGCCCGATGAGTGAAGTCGCGCCAGGCTGGAAGCTGCGTGTTCTGCTGGCGCAGGCGCTCTTCTCCAACCCGGATATTCTGCTGCTCGACGAACCGACGAACAACCTGGACATCGATACCATTCGCTGGCTGGAGCAGACGCTGAACGAGCGTAACAGCACCATGATCATCATCTCGCACGACCGTCACTTCCTGAACATGGTCTGCACCCACATGGCCGATCTCGACTACGGCGAGCTGCGCGTTTATCCGGGCAACTACGACGAGTACATGACCGCCGCGACCCAGGCGCGTGAGCGTCTGCTGGCCGACAACGCCAAGAAAAAGGCGCAGATTGCCGACCTGCAATCCTTCGTCAGCCGCTTTAGCGCCAACGCCTCTAAATCCCGTCAGGCCACCTCCCGCGCCCGTCAGATTGACAAAATCAAGCTGGAAGAAGTTAAAGCCTCCAGCCGTCAGAACCCGTTCATCCGCTTCGCGCAGGATAAGAAACTGTTCCGTAACGCGCTGGAAGTGGAAGCCCTTACCAAGGGCTTTGAAGAGGGGCCGCTGTTCAAAAACTTCAACCTGCTGCTGGAAGTGGGTGAGAAGATCGCGATTATCGGCGCCAACGGCGTGGGTAAATCCACCATGCTGAAGACCCTGGTGGGCGAACTCCAGCCGGACAGCGGCACCGTGAAGTGGTCCGAAAACGCCTCTATCGGCTATTACGCGCAGGATCACGAGTATGAGTTTGAAAACGACCTGACCGTATTCGAATGGATGAGCCAGTGGAAATCAGAAGGCGACGACGAGCAGGTGGTGCGCAGCTTCCTGGGCCGTCTGCTCTTCAGCCAGGACGATATCAAAAAACCGGCGAAGGTCCTTTCCGGGGGTGAGAAGGGCCGTATGCTGTTCGGCAAGCTGATGATGCAGAAACCGAACATTCTGGTGATGGACGAACCGACCAACCACCTGGATATGGAATCGATCGAATCGCTGAACATGGCGCTGGAGATGTATCAGGGCACCCTGATCTTCGTCTCTCACGACCGTGAGTTCGTCAGCTCGCTGGCGACCCGCGTAATTGAAATTACGCCGGAGCGCGTGGTGGACTTCAGCGGTAACTACGAAGACTACCTGCGCAGCAAAGGTATCGACGGCTAATCACCCGTTTCTGACCCTTCCCGTCCGGGGAGGGTCTGCTTTCCCCCTGTCTACACGCTTTCCCCCGCATTTTTCATAACTTCTTGTTTATAAACACGATATCACTGCGTTTATATAATTGGCATACCAATTATGGCGCAATTGCACCTGTCATATAACTATCATGAAATTGGTATGACAACTTAAAAAGAGGGCGAATCGGCGGCGGGCGGAAATCAGGCAGTTTCGTGCAAAAAGCGGGGTAAAAACAGCACACACTTTGTAACCGTTATCCGATGAGACATCATGACCTGTTGTTTGCGCTAAGAAAAATGATTTTTAACGTAACCGGAGCGCGATCACAAAATTGCCGGAAGGGAGATTAAGCGGGGCGGCGACGCCCATTCTGGACGCGCCGCCGTAAAAGGGTCAGGCCATGCCGAGTGCGCGCTTGCCGTGAATGTTCAGATCATCAACGGTAAAGCGTGACTGCCACGTCGCTTCATAATCTTCACGCGGGAAATCGCCCGGCGAGGCGCCGGTTTCCAGCGCCGCTTTCACCTTCTTCGCGTAGGCGAGGTTTTTCTCACACATCGGCGCCGCCGGAATGTACATCACGTTGCCCCAGCCCTGCTGGTTCTCAACCGGGGCCACCGAGTGGATCACATCGCAGTGCCACCACACGGAGTCACCTGCTTCCAGAGCCGGAATGCTGGTCAGGGCTTCCATTAACAGCGGATGCCACTTCTCGGAGATCGGCAGCACGCGTCCTGGCGCCACGCCGCAGAGTTCATCTTCCGGCACATCATCCAGCAGCGGACGCAGCAGAATGTACGCCATCGCTTCCGGGATCGGCACCACGTGCAGCAGCCCCTGATCCGGGATCATATCTGAGAGCGCCGTCCAGCCCTGGAAGGTGCGGAACACCGAGCATTTGGTGGTGTTGTCCACGGTGTACTCTTCCACTTCGGTGCGGTGGGCGGCATCCCACGGATCGTACTGCTCGATATTGCCATCAAAGACCCGGGCGAAGACCTGCTGATAGGCCGGAAGCAACCAGCGCTCCAGCGCGCCGGAATCGGTGTGCGCCCCCAGACCCTTCGAGGTGGTTCCTGGCGGACGGCGACGAATGCGGTCCGGGTAGATCACGCTGACGTCCGGGTTAAACCACTGTTTGCCGTTGCTCTCAAAAGTCCATAAACGGTTCAGGAACGACTGCACCTGGGCCATCTCTTCGCTCTGACGGGCTTCCATCTGGGCGTGCGACCAGTAGATCGGGTAGATCTCCGGGCGGGAGGCGGTGAGGGTGCCAAAGAAGTTATCCCCCGGACCTTTATAGACATCATCAAAACGGTTGAGATCCAGATAGTCGAGCATCGCGTTATCCCACGCCAGTGCCTGCTCACGCGGGAAATGACCTTTGATCACCGCACAGCCCCGGCGTTTTACCGCCTCGCGCTGCGCCGGGCTGATGTTACCGCTCTGCACGTCCGCAAAGGGGATCACCGGCCAGACCGGATCGCCTTTGCTTTTCAGGGCATTAATTTCTGCCACACGGCTGGCAATTTTATCGCTCAGGCGATCAAACACGCCCTGCACGTCGCCAATCTGCGCCCGCAGGTCACGTTTCATCTGGCGGATGGCCGCTTTATGGTCAGCGGGCAAAGTTTCACTGGTAAACGTTAAGGTCATAACAGCCTCACTATCTTTCATTCGAAAGTAAAAGTAATTACAAGTGATACTTTAGGTTAAAAATAAGTTAATGCAAGTTAAATAACTTGATGAAGTGCACAACCCGGAGAGAAAGAGGGAGGTTCGCCGGAGGAGGCTCCGGCGAGAAAATCAGTTGCTGAAAGGCGGGGTGTTATCGAGGACGGCCTGAATCACGTTCAGCGCGCCCTGGTGGTTGTTGTCGTCGGTCTGATAGCGGGTGATGGCTTTGATATTTTCGCCCGCGTTACCCATGGCGAAGGAGTAGTGGGCAAATTTCAGCATTTCGGCGTCATTACCGCTGTCGCCAATGGCGACGCACGCCTGCGGGGAGATATGCCAGCGTTTCAGCAGGCGGCTGATGCCGTTGGCTTTATGCAGGCCGGGAATGATCAGATCGACAAAGCCAAACCCGCTGGTCACCGGCTTCATGATGCCGTCGAGGGAGACATGCAGGGCGTCAATCAGGTTCGGGATATCGCTGTCCGGCAGGTTCAACGAGAACTTGAACAGTACGTCGTCGATATCGCGATAGTCGCTGATGCGCTGTAAGCGGTGATAGTGTTTTGACATCAGGTCGACGAAGGCATCGGGTGCCTTGTCGCTGACGTAAGCACTCTCCAGACCGCAGGCGACAAAATTCAGGGCGCTATCTTTCAGCAGTTCGCCAATGACAATCTGCGACTCATGTTTGGTCAGTTCGCCGTGGAAAATCTGCTCGCCGTGATCGAACACCAGCGCGCCGTTCTCCGCCACGAAGGAGATCTGCGATTTCAGCTCCGGGAAGAAGGAGATGAGCTGGTAATACTGGTTGCCGCTGGCGACAACGAACTCGATATTGCGGGCCTGAAGTTGCTGGAATTGCGCCTGAAAGCGGTCACGATCGTACTGCTTGGCGTCATCAAGAAAAGTTCCGTCCATATCGGTGACGATAACTTTAACGGTCATACATTGCGCTCCTGGATATAACTGCGACCAGCAACATTCTAATAACAATGTGACCAAAACCACAAATTTAATTTCGAATGAAAGTGAAAAGCCGGGTGGCGCTGACGCTTACCCGGCCTACAGGGGGAATTGTAGGCCCGGTAAGCGTAGCGCCACCGGGCAATGGGGTTACAGCGTATGCTCAGTACGCGCAATAATATCGTCCTGCGCATCCGGTGACAGGGCGGTGAAGAATGCCGAGTAACCCGCCACGCGCACCACCAGATCACGATACTGATCCGGGTGTTTCTTCGCTTCCAGCAGCGTTTCGCGCGACACGATGTTGTACTGGATATGCCAGCCTTTATGCACCTCGAAGAAGGTGCGCAGCAGCACCATCAGCTTCTGGCGGTCGCTGTCGTTATCCAGCGTTGCCGGGTTGAGCTTCTGGTTCAGCAGCACGCCACCCAGAATCGCCTCGGTCGGCAGTTTGCCCACGGAGCCGATAACCGCGGTTGGGCCCAGGTGGTCCGTACCGGAGGCCGGGCTGGCCCCTTCCGCCAGAGGAGTATGCGCTTTACGCCCGTCCGGGGTCGCCATGGTTGCCGCGCCAAAAGGCACGTTGGCGGAGATGGACGAGGTGCCGGCATAGTAGTTGCCGCCAATTGGACCGCGACCGTAGCGCGGGTTATGGTACTGCTTCAGCTCTTCGATGTAGGTCTGGTAGGCACGGGTCAGCAGCAGATCCACGCTGTCGTCGTCGTTGCCGTACTTCGGCGCGCCGTTGATCAGACGCTGGCGCAGCTGCTCGTGGGTCAGCCCCTCGTAATCATCCGCAAGGGCCGCCGCCAGCTGCTGCTGACCAATCGCCCCCTCTTCAAAGACCAGCTTCTTCACCGCCGCCAGGCTGTTGCCAAGGTTGGCGATGCCCACCTGCAGGCCGGATACCCAGTCGTATTTCGCGCCGCCCTGTTTGATGCTCTTCGCGCGCTCAATGCAATCATCCACCAGCGCCGAGCAGAGAATGTCGTGGACGTTCTCTTCCAGCATGGTGTCCACCACATATTCGATTTCGATGGACTTGCGGGTGTAGTAGCGAATCTGGCTATCCCAGGCGGCCATCACTTCGTCAAAGTTGTTGAAGTTGCCCGCCGAGAGCGCTTTTTCCTGCGGCAGGAATACTTTACCGCTGGTGGCGTCGCGGCCACCCTCCATCGCCGCCAGCATCACGCGGGCGAAGTTAATGAAGCTCATGCCGGTGCAGCGATAGCCCCACTTGCCGCCCACGGCGGTTTCGATACAGCCGATGGCCGCATAGTCGTAGGCGTCCTCTTTCTCTACCCCGAGCTTGATAAATTCCGGGATCACAATCTCATCGTTGTTGAAGGCTGGCATCCCGAAGCCACAGCGGATCACCTGCACGCAGGCGTCGAGGAAGTCGTTGCTCATGCCTGCATGGTAGCGCACGCTCAGGTTCGGCTGGGTGGAGCGCAGACGACCGCAGGATTCCAGAATGGCGTAAGAGAGCGGGTTCACCGCATCCATCGCCATACCGTTCACCAGTTTCTGACCGCCGATGGTAACGTTCTGGTACAGCGGGCTACCGGCAGAGGCTTTGGAGTGGGAGCCGGAGCGGATCTTGTTCACTTCCAGCAGCTTCAGCCAGCAGCTGTGCAGCAGTTCGATGGCGTGTTCACGATCCAGAGACTGGTTCAGCTCCACGTCGCGGCGATAGTACGGGTAGAGATACTGGTCCATACGGGCAAAGGAGACGGAGTGGCCGTTGGACTCAATCTGCAGGATCAGCTGGATGAAGTAGCACAGCTGCAACGCCTGCCAGAAGGTTTTTGGCGGTTCGTGGGCGATCACATCGCAGTTTTCCGCCATGGCCAGCAGCTCGTCGCGGCGGCGTTCGCGGGTTTCGCTGGCGGCCATCTCACGCGCCAGGTCGGCAAAGCGTTCGATATGCATACTTACCGCTTCCAGCACGATATCGATCGCTTTCAGGAACTGTTCACCGTGCAGATCTTCCAGCACCGTCAGGTTGATGCGGGAGCGGCGCTCGGCCACCTTGTGGCGCAGGCCGTCGAGCCCCTTTTCCAGCAGCAGCGGGAAGTTCACCGCCAGGTGGGCGTCGCCGGAGGTCATGTTGCCTTCGGCTTTAATAATCCCGGTTTCCAGAAGGCCTTTTTGCTCATCGGTGAACATACCGTAGCAGCGATCCTGCACCGTCTGGCCACGCCACCACGGGCAGAGTTCATGCAGAACGCGGTTGTTCTCTTCGCTTACCGCAAAGCCCGCGCCCGGACGGTCGGCGAGATCGTCGATCTCTTTTTCAATCCACGAGACGGTGTATTCCGGGAAGATCGGCGCAGCGCGCACTTCGCTTGCCTGGTTACCCATAATCAGTTCGTCATGTTTGATCCAGATAGTGCGCTGCGCCAGGTGATGCGCCAGGGCCAGCGCGCGGCGGACCGGGATCGGCTTATCCATATGCTGCTGGTACATCTCGGTATAGTGCTGCGCACGTTCGGTACAGACCGGCGGCTTTACAATATGGACCAGGGCAGTTTTATGCGCCTTAATGCGATCGCTCAGGGTAGTAAGATTCAGCTGTGTCATAACATTATCCTCGTAAGGTCGCGGTTAACCCTTTCTGGGCGGCGTACTGCCGGGCAAAGTCCAGTAATGCAGGATTATCGAGCGGTTTATCAGGGGCAGAGTAGGGTTGGCCGAGCAGGGTGTATTTGTTCATGCCCAGCGTGTGATACGGTAAAAAATGGATGTCACGGACGTTCAGTTCATCCGCGGCAAAATTGGTAATCGCGGTAATCGACGCTTCATCGGCGTTAAAGCCCTGGATCAGCGGCACGCGAATGGTGAGCGTTTTCCCGGCGGCGGCGAGGCGTCTGAGGTTATCCAGCACCCGTTTCGCCGAGCCGTCGGTCCACTGCTTAAAGACCGCGCCGTCGACATGTTTCAGGTCGGCGAGAAACAGATCGATGTACGGTAACGACGGTTCGATATAGTGCCACGGCACGTGCAGACAGGTTTCCACGGCGGTATGAATGCCCGCGTCGTGGCTGGCCTGGAAGAGGGCGCGGGCCAGCGTCGGGTTCATAAAAGGTTCGCCCCCGGAGAGGGTGACGCCGCCGCCGCTGCGATCGTAAAACGGCTTATCCCGCAGGACGGTCGCCATGATCTCCTCTACCTGCTTCTCTTCACCGCAGACGGTCAGGGCCTGGGTCGGGCAGCAGTGGGTGAGGGCATCCAGATGGGTATCGTCGAGTTTTTCGCGGTGGATCACCAGGCCATTCAGCGTGCGGTGGATGACCGCGGGCGCCGCCTGCTGGCA
>NZ_JBBCPK010000130.1:0-8956 GCF_037150775.1 Leclercia sp. M50 | reverse complement strand
CCTTTCGCATGTTTGGCACCGCGATGGGTAGCCAGACGTGGATGGGTATCGCTGCTGAGAAAAATAAACGGGTAGGATTTGTCATCGCGCAGCAGCACGTTATAACGCGGCTGGTAGAGCTTGATGTAGTTATGCTCCAGCAACAGCGCTTCGGTCTCTGTGTGGGTCACAGTGACGTCGATCTGCTGGATCTGAGCGACCAGCGCTTCAGTTTTGCGGGAGGCAAGATTGCTGCGGAAATAGCTGGAAAGACGCTTCTTAAGATCTTTCGCTTTACCGACGTAGATAACCGTCCCGCCTGCGTCATACATCCGGTAGACGCCTGGCTGGCTGGTGACGGTTTTCAGGAAAGCACTGGAATCAAACACTTCACTCACTGACTAATTAGGGTCTCGGCATTGCACAGACCATGACGGATGGCCAGGTGAGTGAGTTCGACATCGCCATGAATGTTCAGCTTACTGAACATACGGTAGCGGTAGCTGTTCACCGTTTTTGGGCTGAGATTAAGCTGCTCAGAGATCTCATTCACCTTCTGGCCTTTGGTAATCATCAGCATAATCTGCAATTCGCGCTCAGACAAACTGGCAAACGGTGATTCGGTCTTTTCTGGTTCAATCTGGCTGAGCGCCATTTGCTGCGCGATATCAGAAGCGATATAGCGCTGCCCGGAATAGACAGAACGGATAGCATTAACCACTTCCTGAGGGGCAGCGCCCTTGCTCAGGTAGCCCGCGGCGCCCGCCTGCATCACTTTTGCAGGAAGAGGATTTTCAGTGTGAACCGTCAGCATGATCACTTTGGTATCAACCCAGGCGCGCGCGATTTTACGCGTTGCTTCAAGGCCGCCAATACCGGGCATGTTCATGTCCATCAGGACAACATCAGCACTATTCGTCCGGCACCATTTGACGGCATCTTCACCGCAGCAGGCCTCGCCAGCAACTTTTATACCTTTAATATCTTCAAGAATGCGTCGTATCCCTGCGCGCACCAGTTCGTGGTCATCAACAAGAAGGACGTTGATCAAAGGAAATTCTCCAGAATAGGGATAACGCTACAGACAGTTAATTCGGCTCATATTAACGTTTTTTATCGCAAACTGAAAACGTTAAAAAATGCAGGCCTTCGTTATAACTCTCTTTTTTGGAAATTAACTTGTACATCAACTGGAAACGGAAGCCTTGCGCCATGCGGCTTAGGCATCATTTTTTAGGCTAATGTTTTCAAAAATTTACAGATTTTAGAGGCTATTTTTTTATTGTTAAAATACCACACGTAATTTTGTAACAATAATTAACCTGTTAACTACCTTAGTTAAACAATTACCCTGCGCTTAACGCCTTAAAAGTGTAGGGCGAACGGTCATTCAATTAAATAACCAAACCGGCTAAAAGTACAAAAAACAAGCACTGCGTTTTTTTTTAAGGCTTGTGGTATACTCCGCCGCCTTGAACTTTGAACTATGCGCTCAAGCGCCGTTTTTATCATGAGGAAAATAAATGAGCACACCTGATTTTGCCACTGCTGAGAATAATCAAGAACTGGCACAGGAAGTCTCCTGTCTGAAATCTCTGTTGACCCTGATGCTGCAGGCAATGGGCCAGGCGGATGCCGGTCGTGTGATCATTAAGATGGAACGCCAGATTGCGCAGATGGAAGACCAGGCTCAGGCTGAGGTATTTTCCAGCACCGTTAAGCAAATCAAGCAAGCTTACCGTCAATAAAACAAAAACGGCTGAAAGCAGTGCATTCAGCCGTTTACTCGTCTGCCACGCAGAACTGAAGTGTAGTCAGATAATGCCCGTCGCTGCCGCATAGCAGGCTATTTGCGTTTTATTCGGCGCATTGAATTTCTTCTGCATATTCTTCTGGTGGAAGTTCACCGTGTTTTCAGAGATAGAGAGAATAATCGCTATTTCTGCTGAGGTTTTGCCTTCCGCTGTCCATTTCAGGATCTCCTTTTCGCGCTTGCTGAATTTCATCTCGGGTGGCATCACCATTTCATGCTCCAGGCGTAGCAGCGTGGTCAAGGCCATGTGCACCAGCATTTGCAGACGCAACTCAACCACTTCATTCGCCATCATATTAACCGACAGGCTGGTGCTGGAGACCGACAGGAACCCCATCGCATGATTAGGCAGCATCAGACACTGGGTGATCCCTTTGCGCAGGCCGTGGTCGCGCGCGCCGTCCCATAAGGATTGCGCTTCGGCGAATAAGGCGTCGTTCCAGGGTAAATGCCCGTGGACGAAATTCTCGGGTTTCAGCACAGGATCGATGGTGAAATAATTTTCCGCCAGATAGTGCGCCATCCACTGTTGCGGATAGGTTGAATGCACCGAGACTTTCGGTCGGGTAAACGGTACCGGATGACGGACGCAGAGAGCGAAATACTCATAACCCAGGCTCTGAGTTTGACGCTGAAGTTCGGGATATACCTCGCTGGCGGATGTCATCTCCTGAAAACGGAGATAGCACTCCCGTCGCCATGTAAAAAAGTCTAAATCCTTCATACCAAGTGAATGAAGCCCCTGTAAAGATAATCATTATTATGATTTCTTAAATTAACACATAAATCTTATTTATATGTATAAAATATCGACCCTGAGGTAATTATCTACAGATTTTATGCACTTAGGGGGTTTGTGGCGGGATAAAATCGCGGGACCATTCATTTCAGGGATGAATATTTTGCTCCGGAGATTAATTCCGGAGCAATTAAAAGCAAATATGCTATTGCATCAGGAATTTCTCAAGGAACTGCCGGGTACGGGGCTGCTGAGGATCGGCAAATAGCGCTTTCGCTGGCCCCTGCTCCACAATACGTCCCTGATCCATAAAAATCGCCCTGTCTGCCACATCGCGCGCAAAGCTCATCTCATGGGTGACAATGACCATAGTACGTTTCTCCTGTGCCAGCTGGCGAATGGCATTCAGCACCTCCCCCACCAGCTCCGGATCCAGGGCTGAGGTCGGTTCATCAAACAGGATCACATCAGGACGCATTGCCAGCGCGCGGGCAATCGCCACACGCTGCTGCTGTCCACCGGAGAGACGGCGCGGGTAACTGCCCTCTTTCCCGGAAAGCCCCACTTTTGCCAGTAACTCCCGGGCACGGGCTGTGGCCTCCTCTTTGGGTTCGCCTTTGACAATTACCGGCCCTTCAATAATGTTTTCCAGCACCGTGCGATGGGGAAACAGATTGAAGCTCTGGAAGACAAAGCCGACGTGCTGACGCAGACGACGAATCAGCCCCTTTTGCTGACCCAGCGACTTACCGGTATCAATGGTGATATCACCCACGCGAATGGTACCGGCTTCTGGATGCTCCAGCAGGTTGATACTGCGCAGCAGCGTGGTTTTACCGGACCCGCTGGGCCCGATAATCGCCACCACTTCGCCCTCCTGCACTTCCAGGTCGATACCGTGCAGCACCGTCTGGCCGTGAAATTTCTTCACCAGGTTTTTAACGTCGATAGCACTCATTTCGGATCACGCTCCTGGCGGTTAAGCTGGTTTTCAAAATAGTTTTGCAGCGCGGACAGCACGGTTGCCATGATCCAGTAGATCAGCGAGGCAGCCAGATACATGGTAAAGACCTCCAGCGTGCGCGAGGTGATCAGCTGCGCCTGGCGGAACAGCTCCGGCACCTGAATGGTGGCCGCCAGCGAGGTGTCTTTTACCAGACTGATAAAGCTGTTGCTGAGCGGTGGCAGGGCCACGCGCGCGGCCTGCGGCAGGATGGCCCGGCGCAGGGTCTGCCACGGCGTCATCCCGATACTGGCTGCAGCTTCCCACTGGCCTTTGTCGATGGAGGAGATGGCTGCACGCAGGGTTTCCGCCGCATAGGCAGCAGTATTAAGCGACAGGCCGATCATTGCCGCCGGGATGGGATCCAGCTCAATACCAAACTGCGGCAGGCCGTAGTAAATCATGAACAGCTGGGCAATTAGCGGCGTGCCGCGGAAGATGGAAATATAAAAACGCGCCAGCCAGCGCACGGGCAGCAGAGGCGACATGCGCATCAACGCCAGCACAAAGCCCAGCACCAGACCGAAAAACATCCCGCCAATACTCAGCTGCAGCGTAAATACGGCGCCTTTCAGCAGGAAGGGCAACGAATCAATCACCAGTTGGATACTTTCTTGCATTATGATTTTTCTGCCTGTGATTTAGACATGAGGATGGTAGGCAAAGAGAGCGGGCGCCCCGCCAGTATGAATAAACAGAATCGGGCCTTCATCTTTAAAGCGTTTCCGTTCGATTCCGTCAATAAGCCCGGCCATAGCTTTGCCGGTATAGACCGGATCCAGCAAAATCCCTTCAAGACGCGCCAGCAGTTTCACCGCCTCGGTCCCCTCATCATTAGGCGTGCCGTAGCCCGGCGCGAAATAGTCATCCCACAGCACGATATCCGCCTTTGCGCTCACCTCCAGCTGCTGTGCCACCGCCTGTTGCAACGACACTACCTTCGGTTTTTGATCGGCTACGCTGCGCGATACGGTGACGCCAATCAGTTCAACCTCCGGCATCAGCTGCTCAAGCCCGACCGCCAGCCCGGCATGGGTGCCTGCACTGCCGGAGGCCACCACCACCGAGGAGAGACCGACCGTGCCCTCACACTGCTGGGCAATCTCCAGGGCGCTTTCGACGTAGCCCAGCGCACCCAGCGCATTCGAACCGCCAACCGGGATCACATACGGGCGAAAACCCTGGGCTTCAACGCGGGTCGCCAGCGCATTCAGCTGCGCCACGGGATCGGTCAGCGCATCGCACATCTCTATCTGTACATTGAACAGATCCAGCAGTAGACGGTTGCCGTTGCTGAGATAATTTTCCGCCTTTGTGCCAATCGGGTTTTCCAGCAGGGCGATACAGTGCAGCCCCAGCTTTGCCGCGACGGCAGCGGTCTGGCGAACATGGTTCGACTGGATAGCGCCTGCGGTGATCAGCGTGTCGGCCCCTTCACGCAGCGCATCCGCCGCGAGGAACTCCAGCTTGCGCAGTTTGTTGCCCCCCATTGCTATGGGCGTCACATCATCACGTTTGATAAGGATGTCGCGCCCCAGGTAATCCGATAAGCGCGGCAAATACTCCAGCGGCGTCGGCGCGCCGATAAATTCCAGGCGCGGAAAACGCGTCAGGTTCTGTAATGACATGAAAACCTCCATAACCCTGTCTAAGTCTGATTTTTTTATTATGCACGTTGATGGCGAGGAAATAAAAAAGGCGCTTATCAAAGCGCCTTTTTTTTCAGTCAACTGCTTACTTTGTGACGTCTGCCCCGAACCATTTTTCGGAGAGCGCCTTCAGGCTGCCGTCTTTCTGCATCTCGGCAATGGCACCGTCAACGGCTTTGACCAGATCCTCGTTGCCTTTGCGGATCGCAACGCCGGCTTCCTGACGGGAGAAGGCATCACCGGCAACGGCCAGGGTGTTGTTGGTCTTCTTCACCAGATCCAGCGCCGCCAGGCGATCAACCAGAATGGCATCAATACGGCCTACGCGCAGATCCTGGTATTTGGTCGGGTCGTCGTCATAGGTGCGAATATCAACGCCCTGCACGTTCTGGCGCAGCCACTCTTCGTAGTTGGTCCCCAGACCGACGCCCACTTTTTTATCTTTCAGGTCGGCAGCAGATTTAATGGAGCCTTCGTTACCTTTTTTCACCAACGCCTGGATACCGGAGACGGTATATGGGGTGGAGAAGTCATACTTTTTCTTACGTTCGTCAGAGATGGTGACCTGGTTAATCACCACATCAATACGTTTTGAGTCCAGCGAGGCCAGCATGCCGTCCCATTTGGTCGGCTTCAGCGACGCTTTAACACCGAGGTGTTTTGCCAGCTCTTCAGCAAACTCCACCTCAAAACCGGTCAGTTTACCGTCGTCACCCTGGAAGCTGAACGGAGGGTAGGTTCCTTCCAGCCCAACCAGCAGCGTGCCGCGCTCTTTAACTTTGTTTAAAAGGCCCTCTGCAGCGAAGGTCTTGACGCTCATACCCGCAACCAGCGCAACGGCCATTACACCCATCAGCGCCTGACGACCCAGAAGTGCAAATTTCATACATACCCCGATATGATTGGAATTTTGGTTGTAGTGTAGGGCGTTCGGCCGCAAGGTCAAACCCGACTGCGCTACATGTTATTCATTTTTAATATATAACAGAAGTTGTTTCGCGGTGGACTTTCTGCTTCACCGCCATCGGCATTTGCGACCTGTATTGCGCATATTTGCGCAGCGCGATCCGGTAGTTGTTGGTGCTGGTCGCAGGCAGCCACGGTTCAAGATTTTCATCCAGATAACCGTTGGTCAGAAGCTCACGGGAAATATTCAGCGAGGTCAGATGCTGGCCAAGACGACGCAGACGCACAACATACTCGCGCACCGTTCCGTGACTCATCTCTGTTTGTTCAAACAGGAACTGTTTGAAACCAATAATATCGAAAAAGTCGCTCTGCTCTTTGCAGTGCAGATCGCCACAAAAACGACATAACGCCACCCACTCCTGCTGCTCTTGCTGCCAGCCGGCTTCATCCAGCAGGGTATCGAGACGGGAGATCGCGATTTTATTGACGATCTCTCCACGACGGACCAGCGTGATGCGGTCAAGCAATTTATGGCAATGGGCGCAATGCGTCTGGCTATGTTTAAAGTCTTTCAGGTAGCGGCTTAATGGCCGTCTTTTAGATTGCTGCACCGTCATGATAACTCCTGGTTGTCAATACGTTGTGCGGCACTTAACGGGTGACAAGGATCACCTATAACTTACCCAGCTTGGTACGTAAGCGTTTAATGGCCTGGCTGTGCAGCTGGCTAACCCGCGACTCCCCCACTTCCAGCACGGCACCAATCTCCTTGAGATTGAGCTCTTCCTGGTAATAAAGGGTCAGCACCAGTTGTTCGCGTTCCGGTAAAGCTTCAATAGCTTCCATTACGCGCTGGCGTACGTTGCCTTCCATTAACTGGTGCAACGGGTTTTCCTGCTGATGATCGTCCGTCACCAGTTCAATGCTATCGCCATGCTCTTCGCGCCACTCATCATAAGAGAAGAGCTGGCTGTTGTTGGTATCGAGCAACATCTGACGGTAGTCGGCAGTAGTGATCCCCAGACGATCCGCAACTTCGGTTTCCGTCGCGTTACGTCCAAGCTCCTGTTCCAGCTGCCCCATCGCTTGCGCTACTTCGCGTGCATTGCGGCGAACGCTGCGTGGCACCCAATCCCGGCTGCGCAGTTCATCCAGCATCGCACCACGAATACGCTGTACTGCGTAAGTCGTAAATGCCGTTCCTTGCAGAGCGTCGTATCGGTCAACTGCATTCAGTAACCCGATCCCGCCCGCTTGTAGCAGATCGTCCAGTTCCACACTCGCCGGCAGACGTACCTGAAGCCGCAATGCTTCATGACGCACCAGCGGAACATAACGCTGCCACAGCGAGTGTTTATCCATTACACCTTCAGCGGTATAGAGTGAATTCACGATAAACAGCCCTGCGTTAGTTGAGTTATCGGCATGATTATCCGATTCTGGAGGGGTTTTAATCGGGTGAAAAGGGGGAGAAATGGGGGGTTATTTGGAATTTACGAGTGAAGGTCATAATAAACAAACCCCGCTTTAGCGGGGTTTGTATTTAAAACTTAACGCAGCAGGGACAACATGGTCTGTGGAACCTGGTTGGCCTGCGCCAGTACAGAAGAGCCAGCCTGCTGCAGGATCTGCGCGCGGGACATGTTGGACACTTCGGTCGCGTAATCGGAATCCTGAATACGGCTGCGGGCTGCAGACAGGTTATTCACGGTGTTGTTCAGGTTAGTGATGGTGGATTCAAAACGGTTTTGAGAAGCACCTAAAGAGCTACGCTGGGTGTCCACTGCTTTGATAGCTGCATCAATATCGGTCAGCGGCGTTGTACCTGCAGCAACACCTGTTGCACCACCGGTAACTTTACCTTTAAGAACGTCAAAACCAACTGCCGCTACGGTACGCATTTGGCCATTAACAGCTTCTTTTTTAGTTTCAGCCGCTGCAAGAGTAGCTGCGCTTTCAGTAAACACATATTTGTTTTCTGTTGCAGTATCTACGCCCGCTGCGCCAGCAGTTGCCAGGTTCCAGCCAGAGCTTCCATTGATACCGATGCTGATTTTCTCGCCATCTTTTGAACCAACCTGGAAATCATAATTTTTAGCCGTCGCTGTACGGTTATCCAGAATTTTGATGCCGTTGAAGTCAGTTTCTTTAGTAACGCGGTTTACTTCCTGCATACGCTGGTTGACTTCAGACTGGATGGAGTCGATGTCAGACGCGGAGTTGGAGCTGTTCTGCGCCTGGACGGTCAGGTCACGGATACGCTGCAGGTTGTTGTTGATTTCGCTCAGCGCGCCTTCAGCAGTCTGCGCCAGGGAGATACCATCGTTGGCGTTACGTGCTGCCACGTTCAGGCCATTGATGTTAGAGGTGAAGCGGTTAGCAATCGCCTGGCCAGCTGCGTCGTCTTTCGCGCTGTTGATACGCAGGCCGGAGGACAGACGCTCAATCGCTGTACCCAGAGTTGACTGAGATTTGTTCAGGTTGCTCTGAGTCATCAGCGACAGAGTGTTAGTGTTAATCACTGCCATAGTTTATATCCTTCAATATTATTCATGAGTTACGGCATGCGGCCTGCGGCTTCATTGCCATCATGAAAGTTATCGACAGGTCAGGTCTAAACTTTAGTTTTTAATATCCTCTTTTCTCGGTTAACTAAAAATGCAAAAAAGCGCCGGCATGCGGCGCTTTCAGAGAGTGCGTTAAAAGATTAACGCAGCAGGGACAGCATGGTCTGTGGAACCTGGTTGGCCTGGGCCAGTACAGAAGAGCCAGCCTGCTGCAGGATCTGCGCGCGGGACATGTTGGACACTTCGGTCGCGTAATCGGAATCCTGAATACGGCTGCGGGCTGCAGACAGGTTATTC
>NZ_JBBCPK010000129.1:0-9016 GCF_037150775.1 Leclercia sp. M50 | reverse complement strand
GCGCGACGGGGGCATGGAGCGTACAGCTCACTACGCCGCTGGGGAACGGCACCCACGCCCTGACCGCCACGGTGAGCGATGCGGCGGGCAACATCGCCACCTCCGGCACCTTTAACCTGGTGGTGGATAACGTGCCGCCTGCCACGCCGGAGATTCCGGCTATCACCGTCAACCCGGACGGCAGCGGCGAGACCCCGCTTACCGGTGGGGGCAGCACCCGTGATACCACCCCAACCCTGAGCGGGACCGGGAATGAGGGGGATCTCGTCACCATCTATAATGGTACCACCCCTATCGGTGAAACCACCGTGCAGCCGGACGGGGCCTGGACCTGGACGCCGCCTTCGGATCTGCCTAACGGCACCTACGATCTGAGCCTGACCGTGACCAACAGCGACGGCGCGGGTAACGAGAGTGCGCCATCCCAGCCGGTAAGCATCACCATCGATACCGAAGCGCCAGAGACGCCAGCGCTGCCGGTGGTGACGGATAACGTCAGCGATATCACCGGCCCGGTAGCCAACAACGGCGCCACCAACGATACCCGTCCGGTGCTGAGCGGCACAGGCACGCCGGACGACATCATCACCATCTATGACGAGACCCTCAACGGAAACAATCCGGTGGGCGAAGTGGTGGTCGACATCAACGGCAACTGGACGTGGCGTCCGGACCTGCCGCTGACGGAGGGCACCCACAGCTTCACCCTGACCGCCACCGACCCGGCGGGCAACGCATCGCCGGTATCTGGCAGCATGACCGTCACCGTTGACAGCGTCGTGCCAGCGATCCCAACTATCGGCATCGTGGATGACAACGTCGGTCCGGTCACCGGCAACATTACGGCGGGGGGCAGCAGCAACGACAATACCCCAACCGTCACCGGTACCGGAGAGAACGGCAACACGGTGATTCTCTACAGCAACGGCATTGAGGTGGGACGCGGCCAGGTCACTGACGGCATCTGGAGCATCACCACGTCGGAACTGCGAGATGGCCCAACCACCCTTACCGTGGCGGCGGTGGATGTTGCCGGGAACGTCAGCGCGGCGGGGAGCGACTTCGCCTTCACCATTGACACCCTCCCTCCTGCCATCCCGCAGCTGCTGGCGATCTCCGACAGCACCCTGGCAGGCGGCCAGCTCTACGCCAACAGCAGCACCCCGACCCTGAGCGGGACCGGGGAGCCGCTCAGCACCATCACCGTCTCTGTTGACGGACAACCGCTGGGCGAGGTGCAGACCGACGCCCAGGGCCAGTGGACGCTGCCGATCCCTGACGGCACCCCGCTCTCCGATGCCCCGCACACCTTTACCGTGGTGGCGCGGGATGCGGCGGGCAATACCAGCGAAAGCACGCCGGTTAACCTGATCGTTGATACCCAGGCGCCGGGTGCGCCGGTGGTGACCGGGATTGTCTCCGGCGGTACGCCGCTGACCGGTACCGCCGAAGCGGGTTCCATTATTACGGTGACCGGCCCGGGCAACGTGGTGCTGGGCACCGGGGTCACCAACGCCCAGGGGCAATTCTCCGTCGCCCTGACCCCGCCGCAAAGCGACGCGGTCACCCTGAGCCTGACCGCCAGCGACGTGGCGGGCAACACCAGCCTGCCGGGATCGTATGACGTTCCAGCCACGCCAGCGCTGCCGGACGTGCCGGTTATCGACGCCATCGTGGATGACAACGGCACCGGCGGCAGCATCAACGTCAAGGGCCTCAGCTCTAACGACGCCACGCCAACCCTTACCGGCACGGCGATCCCGGGCAGCGTGGTGACCGTTTATCTCGACGGCAGCACCACGCCGCTGGGCACCGTCACCGCCGATGCCACCACCGGGGCCTGGTCGTTGCCGGTTGCCACCGCCTTGAGCGAAGGCAGCCATAGCTTCAGCGTCACCGCCACCGTCGACGGCCAGACCAGCGGCCAGTCGCCAGAGGCGACGGTGAACATCGATCTCACCCCGCCTGCGGCACCTGCTCTGGGCACGCTGGTGGATAACGTCGGCACCGTCACCGGTTCAGTGGTTAGCGGTACTCCGACTAACGACAACCAGCCAACCCTGAACGGCACGGCGACACCGGGGGATGTGATCACCATTTATGCCGGTGATACCGTGCTCGGCACCGTACCGGTGAGCGCAACCGGAGCCTGGAGCTTCACGCCCACCGAGCCGCTGGCGGATGGCACCTATACCCTGCTCCTCACCGCCACCGATCCGGCGGGCAACCAGAGCCAGCCGTCGGCACCGTTCTCACTGGTGGTGGATACGGTGGTGACACCACCGGTTATTACCGGAGCGAATGATGACGTCGGGCCGGTGACTGGCAACGTGGTCAGCGGCGGCAGCACCAACGACAACACCCCGACCCTGACGGGCACCGCGGAAGCGGGCAGCAGCGTCGCCCTCTATGAAGGCACTCGCCTGCTCGGCACCGTGGTCGCCAATGCCAGCGGGATCTGGAGCTTCACTCCGACGGTGGTGCTGGCGGAGGGCCAACACAGTTTCACCGCCATCGCCACCGACCTGGCGGGCAACGTCAGCGCTGCGTCCGGGGCTTACACTCTGACTGTGGACATGACACCACCAGCGACGCCAGTCCTGGTTAGCGTTAACGACGACGTGGCGGGCAATACCGGCGTGCTGGTCAGCGGCCAGATCACCAACGACGCACGTCCGGAACTGACCGGGACCGGCGTGGCGGGCAGCACCGTGCGCATTCTGGATAACGGCCAGCAGATCGGCACCGCGCTGGTGGACGACAGCGGCAACTGGCGCTTTATCCCGGACACCGATCTGGCTCAGGGGCCGCACGAGCTGCGCGTCAGCGCGAGCGATGCCGCAGGCAACGTCTCGGGCACCTCGCCGGCCTTCTCCCTGAACGTTGATACCGTCGCGCCGCTGGCGCCGGTGCTGGCAAACGTGGTGGATGATGTCGGGACCCTTACCGGCACGGTGAACAACGGCGGCATCACCAACGATACCCGCCCAACCTTTAACGGCACCGGCGAAGCGGGCTCGATTGTCACTATCCTTGTGGATGGAGAAGCGGTCGGGACCGCGGTGGTTAACGCCGCGGGCAACTGGACCTTTACCCCTGACACTGCCCTCGCCGAGGGGCTGCGCAGCGTCACCTTCACCGCCACCGATCCGGCGGGGAACACCGGACCTGCAAGCGCAGCCTTTACCCTGACGGTAGACACCACCGCCCCGGCAGCACCGACCATCGTGGCCGCCGCCGATAACGTGGGCAGCATCCAGACGCCGCTCACCGTTTCGGGCCAGGTGACTGACGATCCAACCCCAACCCTGTCCGGGCAGGCGGCCGCCAGCGCCACGGTGACGATCTATGACAACGGCGTGGCCCTTGGCACCGTACAGGCCAGCGCCGCCGGGGAGTGGAGCTTTACCCCGGCCACGGCGCTCGGTAACGGCAGCCACACCTTCACCGCCAGCGCCACCGACGCGGCAGGCAACCTCAGCGAAGCCTCGGCAGGCTTTACGGTGATTGTCGATACCATCAAACCGCTCGCGCCGGTGATCGCCCTGGCCCAGGATGACGTCGGCAGCATAACCGGGGCACTCCCCAGCGGGCAGCGCACCGATGACACTCTGCCGGTGCTCACCGGAACCAGCGAAGCGAACGCCCGGGTGCAGGTGTTTGAAGGCGATATCCTGCTGGGCACCGCCACTGCGGATGCCAGCGGCAACTGGTCGATTGCCCTGACCACGCCGCTCACCAACGCCACACACAACTTCACGGCGGTGGCAACGGATGCGGCGGGTAACGTCAGCGATCCGTCCAACACCTTCAGCCTGACGGTAGATACCCAGCCGCCAGCGGTGCCGGTGCTGGTCTCAGTGGTGGATGATGTCGGTGCGGTGACGACCCTCACCAGCGGCCAGCTGACCAACGACGCGAGACCGACCCTCAGCGGCACCGCGGAAGCGGGCGCGACGGTGAGCATCTACGACGGCGCCCTGCTGCTTGGCAGCGTGGTGGCCGATGCCAACAGCGCCTGGAGCTTTACTCCGACTACCCCGCTGGCGGATGGCCTGCACACCCTGACGGTGACCGCCACCGACGCGGTGGGCAACGTCAGCCTGCCGACCGCGGGCTTTACCGTGAATGTCGATGCCACCGCCCCGGCTGCGCCTGTCATTACCTCGGTAGTGGATGACGTCGGCTCGATTCAGGGCCCGGTGATCAACGGCAATCCGACCAATGACACCCGTCCAACCCTCAACGGCACCGCCGAAGCGGGCGCAATAGTGCGCATCTACGACGGCACCACGCTGGTAGGCGAGGTGACGGCCAACGCCCAGGGCCAGTGGACGCTGGCGCAGACCACCACCGCCCTCACCAACGGGGTGCATAACTTTACCGCCACCGCCACCGATGCGGCGGGCAACCTCAGCGCGGCGTCGCCGGTCACCGCCATCACCGTTGACACCATCGCTCCGGGAGCACCGGGCGGTTTGACTGTACTGGAGAGCGGGGGCCGGATTAACGGTACCGCCGAGGCGGGCAGCACCGTCACCATTCTCGGCACCGACAACGTGACCGTGTTGGGCACCGGCGTAGCCGACGCGGGCGGGCGCTTCAGCATCGCGCTCTCCACGCCGCAGGTGAACGCCGAACTGCTGCACCTCTTCGCCACCGACCGGGCCGGTAACGTGGGGCAGACGGTGGATCTGCGGGTGCCGTACTCGGTGATCCCGAATCCGCCAGTCATCACCAGCGTCAACGACAACGTGGGCAGCATCATTGGCAATCTGCTCAACGGGCAGCGCACCGACGATACCACCCCAACGCTGACCGGGACCGCGCAGCCGCTCTCCACCATCACCCTGTATGACAACAATGTGTTGTTAGCAACGGTGACCACCAACAGCGCCGGGGTCTGGACATACACCCCAACCGTGCCGCTGGGTAATGGCCCTCACGCCTTTACCGCCACCGCAGGCAATGCGGTTGGCACCAGCCCGGTGACGCCGCTGAGCTCGATTGTCGTGGATACCGTCGCCCCGGGCACGCCGCAGGGAACCTTTAACGCCGACGGCAGCGTTCTGAGCGGGACCGCCGAAGCGGGGAGCACCATCACCCTGCTGCTGAGCGATAACAGCGTGGTGACCACCACCGCTAACGCCCAGGGCAACTGGAGCTACACCTTCCTCGACAGACAGTCCGAAGGGGAGCGAATCACGCTTTCCGCCACCGATGCGGCGGGCAACACCTCCGCCACCGGTACGGTGATTGCGCCAAACCTGCCGCTGTCCGCGAGTGACAACGTGGTAGGGCTGGCCCTGACCACCAACGCCACCACCAGCACCGCCCAGTACAGCGACTACGGCGTGCAGCTGGTGGGCGGCGTCGGCAACGTGCTGTCGCTGCTGGGGGAGAACTCCGCCCAGGTGACCTTCACCGTACCGACCGGCGGTAGCGCAGATATGGAGATCAACGCCAGCGCCACGGGCATCGTGCTCTCCCTGCTTAACACCCTGGAGATCATTGTGCAGCGCTGGAACGGCAGCTCCTGGACCACCGAAGTGGATACTGGCCTGCCGCAGTTCGCCAACCTGCTGACCCTGGGTGCCAGCGGCGTGACCCTGAACCTGGCCGGTCTGCCGGGCGGGCAGTATCGTGTGCTGAGCTACAACACCAACCTGCTGGCAACCGGGTCATACACCAGCCTGGACGTGGACGTCACCCAGACCACAGCTGGTACCCTGTCCGGCACGCTGGTGCAAAACGGTAACGTCATCACCGATATCGATCCGGTGAGCGGCAGCGACAGCGCGCCAAACGGCACGGTGGTGACCAGCGTGACCAACGCCAACGGCGTCACCGTCAACGTGGCGGCAGGTGCGGCGGGCACCACCATCAACGGGCTGTACGGCACCCTGACCCTGCACACCGACGGGAGTTACACCTACACCCTGACCAATACCAGCGCCTCGGTGCTGGGCCGGACCGACACCTTCATCTATAACATCGCCGGAAAAGGGGCCACGGACGACGCCCGCCTGGTGATTACCCTGGGTGAGAACACGGTGCGCAACAGCGTGACGGCGGTGGACGACACCGCCTCCCTGACCTTCGGCACGCAGGTACAGTCCATCGACTACGGCCCGTCAAGCCAGGGCGGCTTTACCGTGGTGGGGGTTAACCTCGGCAACGTGCTGAACCTCAACCTGCTGGACGATCGTAGCGAGACCATGAAGTACAGCGTGGCGGAGGGTACCACCCGCACCATGACCATCCAGAGTAGCGTCGGCGGGGTGGCCCTGGCCTCGGTGTTTGACCTCTATATCTACAAGTTCAACCCGGCAACCCAGAGCTACGAGCGGGTACGCACCGAGGCAGGCTGGCTGCGCGCGCCGCTGCTGGGTGGCACCTCGGCACCGCTGACCCTGACCCTGCCGGCAGGGGATTACATCTTCCTGATGAACACCGTCTCGGGGATCACCGCCCTGACCGGCTACCGTCTGAACGTGCTTGAGGACCACGTTTATGCCGTCACCAGCACCACCGCCAGCACCACCGGCGACGTGCTGCAAAGTGACATCGCGCCTGCGGGCACGCTTGTCACCCAGGTGAACGGCGTTAACGTGAACGCCACCGGCACCACCCGCATCGAGGGAGAGTACGGCACGCTGCTGATCGACGCCCAGGGCAAATATACCTATACCCTGCGCGCCGGGGTGGGCGCCGACCAAATCAGCACCCCGGACAGCTTCATCTACACCGTGACGGCACCGAATGGCGATAAGGACACCGCCTCCCTGAACATCACCCCGACACCGGTGGCGCTGGATGCGGTGAACGACGTCAGCCGCGAGCTGGTGGTGGATACTACCCCGCAGGTTGCCGCCTACCGCGATGACACGGTGGGTAACGCAACGTGGAACGCCGCCCTGCTGGCCCCAACCTCCCGCAGCGGCAGCGGCACGTTTGTGGTGGACGCCAACACCGCCCTGCATGACATCGTGCTCCACTTTAACGTCGCCTCCCTGCTGTCATTGGGCGGACTGAACGTAAACTGGACCATTACCGGGGGAGGGGTTTCCAGAAGCGGTTCATTCAATGGCGGCCTGCTGTTGGGTGGCGTGGCGACCATAAACGTCACCGGTCTGGATCTGGACGCCGGGACCTACACCCTGAGCTTTACCGGCTCCATGGGGCCGCTGGGAGTGGGCCAGATCTCCATCACGCCATACGTCACCGGTACTACCGTCTACCTGAACAATGAGCTCACCACCGCGGGCCACACCGTCACCGGCAATATCTTCGACGGCACGGATTCCGGCGGCGTGCTGGATCAGCTGCACTCGGTAGACAGCCGTCTGAGCATCACCGGCTATAACGGCACCACCACTACCCTCGATCCGTACACCACGGCCAACGCTACCGCCAACATTCAGGGGCATTACGGCGTGCTGAACATCGGAGTGGATGGTCACTACACCTACACCCTGAACAGCGGCGTCTCGCTGGCCTCAATGACCACGAAGGAGACCTTTACCTACAAACTGACCGGCGATAACGGCACGACCGACACCGCCAACCTCACCATCAACATGGCACCGAAGTTCGTCAGCACGGAGCATAACGATACCTTCACCGGTAGCGCCTATGGCGACACGCTGATTTACGAAGTGCTGAACAACACGGCGGGGAACGGGACGGCAGGCAACGGCGGTAACGACCACTGGACCAACTTCTCACTGGCGCAGGGAGACAAGATCGATATCAGCGATCTGCTGGTGGGCTGGAACGGAAGTAGCGCGACGCTCGGTAACTATTTGCACGTCACAAATAGCAATGGCAATACCGTGATCTCCGTCGACCGGGACGGAGCGGCAAATATTTACACGAATACTACACTGGTAACACTGGATAACGTTCAGACAACTTATGAGGAGCTGGTTAACCAGAATCACATCATCACCGGTTAGCGCTAATAACAAGACCCGGGCGCTCGTCGCCCGGGCTTAACATTATAAAGTTGTTCAGTTTTTTTAGGGATAATGCCATGAACAAAGTACCTTGCTGGTGGCTTGGGTGCTGCCTGTTGTCTGCACAGGTCCTTGCCGCCGATTCGCCTGCGGTAATCAGTTTTGGACAATTAAATGAAAATCAGGCGCTGCCCGCTCTGGATGGACGGGTCGCCCTGCCCACCCGTCAGGCCGCCCCCGGTACCTTAACCCTCGGCGATGCGGTGACCCGCGCCGTCAACTGGCATCCCACCATTCGCGAAGCGGTGGGCAAACTTTACGAACAGATCCAGCAGGTCGATGTCGCTAAATCGAAATACTATCCGCAAATCAGCGCCGGGATAGACAACGGCTACAGCAATAACTCCAGCGATACCGGCTTTACCCCCTCGGTGGTGGTCTCCCTCTCCCAGATGCTCTATGACTTTGGCAAGGTGGCAAGCCAGGTGCGCGCTGAAGACGCGGGCGTGGTGCAACAGCAGGCCAACGTGCTGTTGAGCATCGACACTATCGCCCGGGATACCGCCATCGCCCTGGTGCAGGTGCAGATGTGGCAGCAGATGGTGGAGACCGCCGAAGAGCAGCTTGAGGCGCTCGGCGCCATCGGCAAGCTGACGCGCCAGCGTAACGACGAAGGGGCCACCTCGCTCTCGGACGTGGTGCAGACCGACGCCCGTATCGAAGGGGCGCGTTCGCAGCTGATGCAGTATCAGGCCAACCTCGACAGCGCCCGCGCCACGCTGATGAGCAACCTCGGCTGGAGCAATCTGAACGCGGTCAGCAACGCCTTTCCGGAAAAACTGGCCCGGAGCTGCGACATCAACGAGCCGGATGACCGGCTGGTGCCCGCGGTGCTGGCTTCCTGGGCGCAGGCTAACGTGGCGCAGGCGAACCTCGATTACGCCAATGCGCAGATGACCCCTACCGTCTCGCTGGAGCCGCAGGTGCGTCACTACATGAACAACCGCTATCCCGGCCACGATACGCTGGACAAGACCCAGTACAACGTCTCGGTGAAC
>NZ_JBBCPK010000128.1:0-9082 GCF_037150775.1 Leclercia sp. M50 | reverse complement strand
TATCGACGGTCACCATGATGTCGGTGTTGTCAGTTCCTCTGATGATCGGCACTGGCGCCCCAAAAATGATGACCGTTGATATGGCATTTCGCGTCAACTCCTATGGCGACTATCCGGTTGCCAATGCGATGGGGGTCATCTCGTACCTGATGTGCGCCGCGATGTCCTGGTTCTATCTGCGCCACAGCCTGAATGCAAAAGGAAACCCCTGATGAACACGCTGTTTAATAGAGTTCGCGGTAGCTTTATTCTGCAAACCCTGCTGCTTACCTTCCTGGTGCTGGCGCTGTTTGGCCCGCTGCTGAACCTGCTGATCTGGACGGTGGCGGAGAGTTGGTTTTTCCCGCATACCTTGCCCAGTCAGTGGGGGCTGAAGTACTGGGGGCAGGTTTTTAGCCCTTAAAGTGACGTCTCCGGTTCGTTGTCCATCAGCGTTCTGATAGCCCTTCTGTCGGTGGTGGTGTGTCTGCTGATTTCTGTCCCGGCTGGGTACGCCCTTTCGCACAGGTCCATGCCGTGCCGCGCTTTCTTTATGCTGCTGTTTTTGATCCCGCAGGCTTTCCCGAACCTGACGGTCTATATGAACGTGGCGCGGCTGTTCTACCAGTGGGGGTTGAACGGGACGATTGCCGGGGTAGTGCTGGTGCACAGCGTACATGGCCTGATGTACTCCATCTGGATAAGCGTCGCGGCGTTCTCGGCGCTCGATCCGCTGCTGGCGCGGGCGTCACGCAATCTGGGCGCCGGGCCGATCTACACCTTTTTCCATATCATCCTGCCGCAGGCCGCCCCCGGGGTGATTGCCGCCAGCATCTTTGTCTTTCTCGAATCGCTGGATGAGTTTACCGCCACGTTTTTTGTCGGCGCGCCGGAGATCAACACGCTGCCAATACTGCTCTATACCGCCAGCATGTCGGGTAATTATCAGATGTCCTCCATTACGGCGCTGATTCTGCTGGTGCCGTCGGTGATCTTTATGCTGGTGATCAATAAATTTATGCGCCCGGAGATGCTGTCGAAGCTGGGGAAATAACCGTAAATAGTTACAACATCCTACATGCGTTTTTACGTAAAGGTTACCCGGCCGTTGGCCGGGGAAAGTGCCTGTTTATGTCTCCTGCGCCGCACTCAGCACGCTATGCAGCAACACATTGGCCCCTTTTTCTGACCATTCCGGATGAATCTTTTCCGCTTCGTTATGGCTAATACCCTTCACGCAGGGGATAAAGATCATGCTGGCAGGCGCGATTTTGCTGACGTAACAGGTATCGTGCCCGGCGCCGGATACCATCGATTTTGATGAATAGCCCAGCGCGGCCACAGCCTGTTCCGTTCGGACAAGACAGGTTTCATCAAAGGCGATCGGTGCATAGTCGAAGATGCGCTCGACGCTGGCACTCACGCCACGCGCCGAAAGGCCTGCAGCCGCCTGATGCAGCGCGGTTTCCATCGCCTCCAGCGCCTCGCTGAGCGGATGGCGGAATTCTACGCTGCACACCACCCGGGACGGGACCACGTTACGTGAATTCGGGGTTACGTTCACCATGCCGATGGTGGCACGCCCGTCCGGGGCATGTTGATAACCGATCGCCTCCACCTTCAGCGCCAGCTCCGCAAAAGCGGTCAACGCATCGCGGCGGCTGTGCATTGGCGTGGTGCCCGCATGTGCGGCAAACCCGTCGAGGGTAAGGGTAAACCAGCGCTGACCCATCGCCGCACGCACCAGGCCGATATCGATGGCTTCGTCTTCCAGAATAGGCCCCTGTTCGATATGCAGCTCATAGCAGACGTGGATCGGGAAGGCGCGGGCAGGGCGGGGGCCACGATAGCCGATGGCCTCAAGGGCGTCGCGAACGGTGATCTGTTTGCTGTCCATCCTGGCGTAAGCAAAGGCTTCGGAAAGTTGACCCGCCCAGACCCCGGAGGCGAGCATCGCCGGGGCAAAGCGCGCGCCTTCTTCGTTGGTCCAGTTCACCAGCACGATATCGCGCTCGGTTTCTACCTGACGATCGTTCAGGGTGCGCAGCAGCTCCAGCCCGGCCAGCACGCCGTAGATCCCGTCATAGTTGCCGCCGAGCGGCTGGGAATCCACGTGGGAACCGGTCATCACCGGGGGCAGCGCCGGGTTTTTACCGGCGCGGCGGATAAACATGTTGCCCATGCTGTCCACCTCGCAGCTAAAACCGGCCTCCAGCGCCCACTCGCGCAGCAGGTTGCGGGCAATACGGTCTTCCTCGCTTAGCGCCAGGCGGGTCACCCCGCCGGCGGGGGTGCCGCCGATCTGCGCCATCGTCTCGAGCGTAGACCATAAACGGTCTGCATTAACGCGGATCATGCTTTGTCCTTCGTGCTGCGGTAGCGGAAGTCGCAGCATGCGCCGCCCTGCATAATGGTGGTGGTGCGGGTCAGCTCCACGTCCGGCGCGTAGCCGACGATGAATTTCTCATCCCGGGCGCACGACAGCAGATGGCCGATCTCGCCGAGGCCCATCTCGTGATACATCTCGGCATAGCGGCAGCGGGTCACGTTGTAGTTGTACTGCTGGTCGTCGGCGTCGATCACCTTCACGTCGAGAGCGTTATCCTTCTCCCACAGATACTGCAGAGCAATAAAGCTCTTCACGTCCGCGCCGTTTGGCTCCTTGCGGGCAAATTCTTTGCCCGCATTAATGGCGGCCTGCTCAATGGCCTCGCCAATCACCGCCTGGGCGCGGGACTTGCCGATCTCACGCACCAGGATTTCATAAATTGGTTTAATAATTTCTGCTTCAATTTTGCGGCGGGCAAGAATGCCCAGCTCATTATTATCACTCATCACATTGCCTCACTGCGTTACTTAGCTATTGCGCCGCCGAGCACGGTTTGCGGCTGCCATTTGCCATCGACCACTTTATAGACGGTGAAGGACGGAGCCTTCAGGTTGCCCTGATCGTCAAAGGCGATCTGCCCGGTGACGCCGGAGTAGCTGATGGCGCGCAGGGCAGGCAGGTACTCTGCCGGATCAACCGAGTCGGCTTTTTCCATCGCGGCAACCAGTACGCGGGTGGCGTCATAGGCGAAGGGGGCGTGCAGTTCGATATGGGTGTGGTAGCGGGACTGGTATGCCTGCTCGAAGGTCTTGCCGCCAGGCATCTGATCCACCGGCAGGCCCGGCTCCAGCGCGACAACGCCTTCACCCTCTTTCTGCGCCAGTTGCAGGAAGGTCTGGCTGACAAAGCCGCCTGCGCCCATCAGGGTAGTCTTCATACCCAACTGTTTGATACGACGCGCCAGCGGTGCCGCCTGGCTGTCCACGCCGCCGAAGAAGATCAGATCCGCATTTTTGCTGCGAATAGCGGTCAACACGGCGCTAAAGTCGACGGTTTTGTCGTCCACGTACTGACGGTCAACAATCTTCACGCCCTGGGCTTCCAGCGATTTAATAAACTCATCCGCCAGGCCCTGACCAAAGGCGGTACGATCGTCGATGACCGCGATGCGTTTGGCTTTCAGGGTATTTACCGCGTACTGTCCGGCAAACTGGCCGCCGTCATCGTCGTGGCCCATCACGCGGAAGCTGGTGTCGAACCCCTGTTTGGTATAGGCATGACCGGTGGCAACGGGGGCCACCTGAGCGATACCGGCATCGTGATAGACGCGGGCCGCCGGGATGCTGGTGCCGGTGTTCCAGTGGCCGACCACGCCAGCCACGCCGGAGTCCACCAGACGCTGCGCCACAGCCACGGCAGTGCGCGGATCCGACTGGTCATCTTCCGATTGCAGTTTGAAGGACACCGCTTTACCGCCGATGGTCGGGTGCTGTTTGTTGATATCGTCAATCGCCAGCTGCGCACCGTTCTCCAGATCTTTACCGATACGGGCAGACGGCCCGGTCAGCGGGCCCGCCAGGCCGATCACCACGGTTTCGCTGTCGGCGGCCCAGGCACTGGTGGAGGCAAACCCGCTGAGCATAATGGCCGCGCTGAGCGCACTGATTTTAATGGTTTTCATTATTTTTCCCTGATATTGGTTGGTGTGTTAAGCGGGCATTTCACCCAAATAAATCTGTGCAATCTGGTCGTCGTCGAGCATCGCCCTGGACTCGCCGTGATGGACGATGCTGCCGCTGTCCATCACCCAGGCCTGATCGGTCACCTCCAGCGCCAGCCGGGCGTTTTGCTCGATCAGCAACAACGCCACGCCGCGCTCGCGCAGTCCGGCGATGACGGCAAAAATGTTCTCGACCATTTTGGGCGCCAGGCCCATCGAGGGTTCGTCGAGGATCAGCAGGCGCGGGCGGCTGAGCAGGGCGCGGTTCAGGGCTAAGAGCTGCTGTTCCCCGCCTGAGAGCAGTCCGGCCAGCTGGTGCTGGCGTTCGCCCAGACGCGGGAACCGTTCGAAAATCTCGTTCATCTCCTGCCTGACAGTGACAGCGTCACGTCGAAGCCAGGCCCCCATCTGCAGGTTTTCCAGCACCGTCATGCGGGCGAAGATGCCCCGGCCTTCCGGGACCATCACCAGCCCGTCGCGCAGCAGCGCTTCGGCTTTCTGTTTGCGGACCGCTTTGCCGTTAAATTCAATGTTGCCGCCAAAACGCTCCAGCCCGGTGATGGCCCGTACGGTGGAGCTTTTGCCCGCGCCGTTGGCACCGATCAGCGTGGCCTGTTCGCCTTCACGGAGGCTAAAGGAGACCTCGCGCACCGCCTGGATACCACCGTAATGCACGTCCAGACGTTCCACTTTCAGTAATTCAGACATGGGCATTGCCTCCAAGCCAGGCGGCGATCACCGCCGGGTCGCGACGCACGCTGTCAGGGGTACCGCTGGCCAGCGTTTTGCCGTAATCCAGCACCGTGAGCCGATCGCAAATCCCCATCACCAGCTTGACGTCGTGTTCAATCATTAGCAGGGTTTTGCCGTCGTCACGAATACGGGTCAGCAGCTCACCCAGCGCCACTTTTTCCGCCGCGTTCATCCCGGCGGCGGGTTCATCCAGCGCCAGCAGCAGCGGATCGGTCGCCAGCGCGCGGGCGATCTCCAGCCGCCGCTGATGGCCGTAAGCCAGATCGCAGGCGCGGTAGTGGGCAAACTTCGCAATACCGGTGTAGGCCAGCCAGTACCAGGCCTGCTCGAGGGTCTGAGCTTCTTCTGCCCGGGCGCGTTTGTGACGGCTCAGCGCCGCCCAGAGCCCGTTGCGGGTGCGGACGTGGCGACCCACCATTACGTTTTCCAGCACCGACATCTCATTAAACAGACGCACGTTCTGGAAGGTACGCGCGATGCCGGCGGCAGTGACCTTCTCGATCTGGGTCGGGAAGTAGGGCTTATCGGCAATGGCGAACTCACCGCTGTCAGCGGGATAGAGGCCGGTGATGAGGTTAAAGCAGGTGGTTTTGCCCGCGCCGTTGGGGCCAATCAGGCCGTAGATCTCGCCCTTATTAATCGACAGCGAGACGTTATCCACGGCGGTAAGGCCGCCAAAGCGTTTGGTCATGTTGCGCACGGTTAACAGGCTCATGCTTTTACCTCCTTGTGGCGCTTCGGCCAGATGCCCGACGGTCGAACCAGCATCACCAGCACCAGCGCCAGGCCATAAAACAGCTGACGCAGGATCTCCGGGTCAATCAGTACCGAACCAAACAGCGCCTGCTGCACCGGGGCCGCCTGGCTGCGCAGCAGCTGCGGCAGGGCGGTGAGCAGTACCGCGCCGAGGATCACCCCCGGGATATGCCCCATCCCGCCCAGCACCACCATCGCCAGCACGGCAATAGACTCCTGCAGGGTGAAGGATTCCGGCGAGACAAAGCCCTGGAAGGCGCCGAACAGCGCCCCGGCCACACCGTCGAAGGAGGCGCCCATGGCAAAGGCCAACAGTTTAAAGTTGCGCAAGTTGATGCCCATCGCCCGGGCGACGTCTTCGTCTTCGCGGATGGCGTGCCATGCCCGGCCAATGCGCGAGTGCTGCAGGCGAAGGCAGACAAAAATGATCCCGACAATCACCAGCATCAGCAGGTAGTACCAGAGCCACAGGGCAGGCACTTTGACGCCGAACCAGTGATAAACGCCGCTGAACTTCAGACCGAACAGGTTGAGGGTATCAACGCCGGTAATGCCTTTCGCGCCGTTGGTGATGTTCACCGGGCGGTCGAGGTTACGCATCAGAATGCGGATGATCTCCCCGAAGCCGAGGGTCACAATCGCCAGGTAATCCCCGCGCAGCTTCAGCGTTGGGGCACCCAGCAGAATGCCGCACACGGCCGCGACCAGCGCCGCAATCGGGATAATCAGCAGGTACGAGGTGTGCAGCCCGTCCGGGAACCAGAGGTTGAGGATCGGGAACACCTCTGCCAGATGCGGTGACGCCATAAGCGCCGCCAGATAGGCGCCAACGGCATAGAAGGCGATAAAGCCCATATCCAGCAGGCCGGTGTAGCCGACGACGATATTCAGCCCCAGCGCCAGCATGATGTAGAGCAGGGCGAAGTCGATCACCCGCACCCAGTAGTTGCCGCCCAGCTGGGTAGCCACAACCGGCGCAAGCAGGAGGGCAAGCACGAAGAGGGTCATGCCGGACCAGAATTTACCGCTGGCCGCCGGGGTTTTGATTTCAATGGCAGTCATGATTTCTCCTTACGCCCTGTGCGCCACGCGCTCGCCCAACAGACCAGCCGGACGGAAGACCAGCACCAGAATCAGAACGATAAAGGCGAATACGTCCTGGTAGTTACTGCCGAACACGCCGTGAGTCAGTTCGCCGAGATAACCGGCGCCCAGCGCTTCGATAATCCCGAGCAGGATCCCGCCAATCATCGCTCCGCGAATGTTGCCGATGCCGCCGAGCACCGCCGCGGTAAAGGCTTTAATGCCGGGCAGGAAGCCCATCGAGAAGCTGGCGTTGCCGTAATTGCTGGCCATCATCACCCCGGCGAGTGCGGCAAAAACGCCGCCGATGGCAAAGGTCAGAGTGATGATGGCGTTCGGATTAACGCCCATCAGGGTGGCGACGCGTGGGTTTTCAGCCACCGCCCGCATACCCCGGCCAAGGCGGGTATACTCCACCAGCAGCCACAGGCCGGTCATGACGATCAGTGCCAGCGCCACGGTGACGATGCCGGTGACCGTGACAATCGCCGGGGGATGCGCCTCGCTGCCCGCCGTGATAGCAATCGGGTCCATCGGCAGGATCTGCGGGAACATCAGCGGATTACGCGACCAGATAATCATCGCCACGGTTTGCAGCAGCACCGATACGCCAATCCCGGAGATCAGCGGTGCCAGCCGCGGCGCATTTCGCAGGCGGCGGTAGGCAAAGCGCTCAACGGACATCGCCAGCAGGGCGCAGACCGTCATGGCGATCAGCAGCGCAAAGCCGAGCTGTAACAGCTGCGGCATGGCGGGGAAATAGCCGGTCAGGAGATTCAGCGCCGACAGAGTGGTCAGCGCGCCGACCATCAAAATATCGCCATGGGCGAAGTTAATAATGCGCAAAATGCCATACACCATGGTATAGCCCAGCGCGATCAGCGCGTAGATGCTGCCCAGCATCACGCCGTTGATCAGTTGTTGTATGAGTGTGTCCAACGTTGTTACCCGACAAATTGCTCTTTTCAGCGGCTAACATCTAATAATTGAATTAAATTGTGAAATACACATATATTCTTTCTTATGATTTTTGGAGCTTGCTTTATCTGATTGATTTTAATGATGATGATAAATGGCTGATTAACCGGATTATCCATAACAGATCAATATATGAATAAAACAGAACAATCCCTGGCGTTGTCGGCCTTTGCCGAGAGCCGACTGGCGAACGATCCGCCGCTGCGGGCGGTGCGGGCCTTCGAGGCGATAGCGCGGCTGGGAAGCGTGACGCAGGCGGCTCAGGAGCTGGACATATCGCCCTCGGCGGTGAGTCACCAGCTGAAAGTGCTGGAAGGATACTTACAGATGCCGCTCACCGAGCGTCAGGGGCGCGGGCTGATCCTGAGCCAGCAGGGGCGGGATTATTACCGTTCCATCCGCGCGGCCTTTAACGTGCTGCGCCAGGCCACCGGGCATCTGCTGGAGCAGGTGCAGACCCGCCAGGTGACCATCAGCCTGATCCCGCTTTTCGGCATGGGGTGGTTTATCCCGCGTCTGCCCGGGTTTATGCGCGCTAACCCACAGACCGAGATCAACGTGGTCTACGCCAACCACCGCAACTACCTGAGTGACGCGTCGGATATGTCCATCCGCTTCGGCAACGGCCAGTGGGCGGGCTACCAGAGTGAAAAGCTGATCTCCGGGCAGATGGTGCCAGTCTGTAGCCGGGCATTTTTGCGCCTTCACGGGCATATTGATACTCCCGAACAGCTATTACAGATGCCGCTGTTGCATGATGAAGAGCGCGCCACCTGGCAGCAGTGGTTTATCCAGCAGGGGGTGAAACGCCCGCTGCGGCGCAGTGGCCCGATGTTTGAAGACGGGCTGTTAACCCTGGCGGGCGTGCAGGCAGGGCTGGGCTGCGCGTTGATGCGCGAACCGTTGATTGCGCCCTATCTGGAGAGCGGTGAGCTGGTGAAGATCTTCGATCTCCCTATCGACGATGGCCGGGATTACTACCTGTGCGTGCGTCAGGATGGAGAGATGAGTCAGGACGGGAAGTTGTTGCAGAGCTGGTTGCGGCGGGCGGCTGAGCAGGAATAGTCTTCGCCGGGTGGCGGCTTCGCCTTACCCGGCCTACAAAACTCAACTCCTACGTGCCCGCGTCGCATACCAGCACAATAGCGATCCCGCACACACCATCATCGCCCCTTGCCAGAAGCTGAACGACAGCGGGGCGCTAAGTAAAACTGCCGCCAGCGCCGCTGACAGCACCGGGGTGAAATAGGATGCCGCCGCCAGCAGCGTTACGTTGCCGTGCAAGATACCGATATTCCACGACGCGTAACCAAATCCCAACGCCACGCCGCACATCAACAGCTTTATCAGCACCGGTACGCTAAACACCATCTCCGGCTGCGGGCTGAAGGCATATTTCAGCCACAGGGTCAGGGCGGTGAGCAATACAAACAGGGTGATCCCGTTCTGGCCGTTGGCGTATTTACTGGTCACGGCGCAGTAGG
>NZ_JBBCPK010000127.1:0-9204 GCF_037150775.1 Leclercia sp. M50 | reverse complement strand
TGTTCTTACTGAGGCTGCGGAAACGCTTCGAGACGACGCGGATCGCAATCGACACAATCGGCGCCAGCACAATCAGGATCAGCGACAGCTGCCAGCTGTACCAGAACATCAGGGCGAACAGACCAATAATCGACGCCCCTTCACGCACAACGGTGATCAGCGCGCTGGAGGAGGAGGAAGCCACCTGCTCGGAGTCGTAAGTAATGCGCGACAGCAGGGTGCCGGTCGACTGCTTGTCAAAAAACGCGACCGGCATGCCCATCATATGGCTGAACAGGCGGCGGCGCATGGTCATCACCACTTTGCCCGAAACCCAGGAGAGGCAGTAGCTGGAGATATAGCTGGTGATGCCGCGTAAAATCATCAGGCCGATAACCACCAGCGGCATCCATAGCAACACTGAGCGATCCGTTTTACCAAAACCGTCGTCCAGTAACGGTTTGAGGAGCGATAACATGAAGGTATCGCTGGCTGCGTTGAGGATTAACGCTACGCCCGCCACGATTAGGCCCGTTCTGAAGGGTGCAATCACCGGCCAGAGTCGGCGGAAGGTCTGCCACGTGGAGAGATCTTTGTCGTTATGCATTCAAAAAACCAGCATTTGTTGAAATAGCCGCATATTCTACCCGTTATCTCCGGGCGCGCCAAACCACTGATGATACCAACGGGGCAAAATTTGATCCCGTAAGCTATGGATTTGCCAGCCATGTTGCGAAAAAGAAACGGTAAGTTGTCCCAGTCGGGGTGTTGTTAGCCAGCGATACCCCTCCTTTTGGTAGCGGCGAGCCACTTTGAACGAAGGCAGTCGCCACGCGTTATAGCGGGAGGCAGACACCAGAGCGATCTGCCCACCCACGCGCTGCACCAGAGGGAGTGACGAGGAGGTATTACTGCCATGGTGCGGCACCTGGATAAGTGTAGACGCAAGATATTGCCAGTGACGACTGAGCATCGCTTTTTCTCCCTTCGCTTCAATATCGCCGGTTAACAACACGCTATGGGTACCGTCCTCAACTTTAACCACGCAGGAACCGTTATTGCCGCGCTGCGGTTTGTTGGTGAGGGGCCAGTGTGCGCTGAAGGTCAGCCCTCGCCACTGCCAGCGCTCTCCGCGCACACATGGGCCATGCCCGGCCCAGCGCAGCGGGCTTCTTATCCACATAGACGGCCACGCCTTACGTAGCGATACCAGCCCGCCGATATGGTCGAGGTGTTCGTGGCTGATAATCACCCCCTCCGGGCGTAAATGGTGCCACCGTAACCAGGGAATGATCAGCTGTTGCGCACTGTCCCCGCCCGGCCAGGCGGGGCCAGTGTCATAAAGGATCGCTCTCCCCTGCCGCTCGATCACCATTGCCAGCCCCTGTCCGACATCCAGCATATGCACCGCCCAGCCCTCGGTTTTATCAGCCCGCCAAAGTGGACTACTTGCCAGCACCAGTGCCGAGACACAGACCACCGGACAGGTACGCGCCCCGCGCAGACGCCAGGCGACAATGGCGGCCCAGGGCAGCAGGGTCAGCCACAGCCAGCGTTTATCGACCGGGATCCAACCGTCAGGGAGTGCGGTTAAAAATCTGAACAGCAGCGACAGTGAGCCATCCGCCAGCGTCCAGACCATATTTTCCGCCGCCGCCCACCTCCAGAGGTGCAGCCCCATCCCCAGTAAGATCAACGGCACCGAAATAAAGGTTACCAGCGGCACCGCCACCAGATTCGCGACCAGTGAAGAGAGGCTGAAACCATGGAAGACGACAATCTGTACCGGCAGCAACAGCAACAGCATGCCAAGCTGCAGGTGCAGCAAGCTAACCACGGCCCTGACGACCCACGGGCCGGAAAAGCGCGGGGCAGGCACCCACTGATACCAGAAAATCAGCACCGCCACGGCAAAAGCGGACAGTAAAAGACTGTGCGACAGCACGGCCAGAGGATCGGCCAGTAAAATGGCAGCAATGCAGACGCGCCATACCTGCCAGGGCGACCAGAGGCGACCGCTCAATTGCAACGCCAGGCAAGCGCCCAGTGAGACGACGGTACGCAACGCAGGAGGCTGCATTCCGGTAAGCCAGGCGTAAAAGGCGGCAAAGCAGAACCCTGCCACCAGCGGGGCTCGCCAGCTTACCCAACGCCCCGGGATGAAAAACTGTATGCCCCGCACCAGCAGCCAGACAACCGACGCCGCCAGGGCTATGTGCAAACCCGAGATCGCCATCAGATGCCCGGTGCCGGTTTCCCGCATCAGATTTTTTATCTCTGGCGTTACCGCCAGCCGCTCCCCCATCCCCAGCCCCAGCAGAACCGGCCCCTGGATATAAGCAGAAAGTGTGGCCATCAGCGAGGTGAGATAGCGGGCGCGTAAACTACAGCGAGCATCTGTTACATCGGCATGGGTAAAACGCCCGGTCAGGGGCTGATGCTGTGCCAGGGCATAGCGCTGGGAATCGAACCCGCCATCGTTGAGTTGCCCATGAACGGCGCGTAACGATAAGGTCATCGACCACCGCTGCCCGGCGCAGCCCGGTTGCGGCAGCGTGTTGCCATACAGCGTGACGCCTACTGCTGGCACCATCGCTTTGCCGTTGAGCTGGGTAATACGGGCCCGATAGGCCGCGTCGTTTTCAACCGCTACGATCTCTATCTCCGCTTTCTGCGGACCCCGGGTCAGATGCTGCATTGGCCAGACCGCACTTTGCGCGGCCAACGCTCCCCAGGCAAAGAAAAGCAGCCAGAAACCACTGTAGCGGGCCACGTTATGACGAATTAAGGCGAGCAGAAATCCGGCAACCGCTATGGCCTGGATAAACGGCAGCGCTGGCAGAGCGGGCAGCCACAGAAGCGGCAGGATAGCCAGGATCAGACATGTCGCTAACGACGTTAAACGCATTTACACCTCCCTGTGTCAGGGCAGTGTGCGTTCAGACGTTACGTCTGTCAGGTGTGAAATCAGGCGCTTGCGACGCCGGCTGGCATAAATAAACGGTGTGCAGCAAAAAGCCGTGCAATTTGCGGCGTGGCTTCCGGATAAAAAGGAGAAAAACAAAAAAAGCACCCGCAGGTGCTTTTCTTGTGGTCACTCAGTTTTGCCCGCAGGCGAAACTCAGTTGCCGTAAATATTGGCGCGATCGCGCAGCTCTTTACCCGGCTTAAAGTGCGGAACGTATTTACCTTCCAGCTCTACTTTGTCACCAGTCTTCGGGTTACGCCCGGTACGTGGAGCACGATAGTGCAGAGAAAAACTACCGAAACCGCGGATTTCAATGCGCTCGCCCTGTGCAAGAGTGGTAGCCATATGCTCCAGCATCTCTTTTACGGCGTCTTCCACTGCTTTCGCAGGTATATGCGATTGCTGGCTGGCAAGTCTTTCAATCAATTCTGACTTGGTCATGATTCCTCCGGTTCCTTCAAACCAATTAGCTAAACAGCTTAAACAAGGGCGGCCGTAGCCGCCCTTTGTTATTGATTACAGGACGAATCCTGCAATCTGTCAAGTCACTCTACGAGTAACTTATTCGCCTTTAGCTGCTTTGAAAGCTTCAGCCATTGCGTTGTTAGAGAAGTTTGCATCTTCCTGTTTGTTAACAGTTGCGATTGCATCTTTCTCATCAGCTTCGTCTTTAGCACGAACAGACAGGCTGATTGCACGGTTCTTACGATCAACGCCGGTGAATTTAGCTTCAACGTCGTCGCCTACGCTCAGAACCAGAGTTGCATCTTCAACGCGGTCACGTGAAGCTTCAGAAGCGCGCAGGTAACCTTCAACGCCGTCAGCCAGTTCTACGGTTGCGCCTTTCGCGTCAACTGCAGTCACTTTACCGTTTACGATTGCGCCTTTCTTGTTCAGTGCAACCCAGTTGTTGAACGGATCTTCTGCGAGCTGTTTAACGCCCAGAGAGATACGCTCACGCTCTGCGTCAACCTGCAGAACAACTGCTGCGATTTCGTCGCCTTTTTTGTATTCACGTACTGCTTCTTCGCCTGCAACGTTCCAGGAGATGTCAGACAGGTGAACCAGGCCGTCGATGCCGCCGTCCAGGCCGATGAAGATACCGAAGTCAGTGATAGACTTGATTTTACCTTCAACACGGTCGCCCTTGTTGTGGGTTTCCGCGAACTGCTGCCATGGGTTGTTTTTGCACTGCTTCAGGCCCAGGGAGATACGACGACGTTCTTCGTCGATATCCAGAACCATAACTTCCACTACATCACCAACGTTAACAACTTTGGATGGGTGGATGTTTTTGTTGGTCCAGTCCATTTCGGAAACGTGAACCAGGCCTTCAACGCCTTCTTCGATTTCAACGAAGCAGCCGTAGTCGGTCAGGTTGGTAACGCGACCAGTCAGTTTAGTACCTTCTGGGTAACGTTTAGCGATAGCTACCCATGGATCTTCGCCCAGCTGTTTCAGGCCGAGGGATACACGAGTACGCTCGCGGTCGAACTTCAGCACTTTAACAGTGATTTCGTCGCCCACGTTCACGATTTCGCTTGGGTGCTTAACGCGTTTCCACGCCATGTCGGTGATGTGCAGCAGGCCATCAACGCCGCCCAGGTCAACGAATGCGCCGTAGTCAGTGAGGTTCTTAACGATACCTTTGACTTCCATGCCTTCCTGCAGGTTTTCCAGCAGCTGATCGCGTTCTGCGCTGTTTTCGGATTCGATAACGGCACGACGGGAAACAACAACGTTGTTACGCTTCTGGTCCAGCTTGATTACTTTGAACTCAAGCTCTTTGCCTTCCAGGTGCAGGGTGTCACGAACTGGACGAACGTCTACCAGTGAACCTGGCAGGAACGCACGAATACCATTCAGCTCAACAGTGAAGCCGCCTTTAACTTTGCCGTTGATAACACCGACCACAGTTTCAGCTTCTTCGTAAGCTTTTTCCAGCGTGATCCAAGCTTCGTGACGTTTAGCTTTCTCACGGGACAGCAGGGTTTCACCGAAGCCGTCTTCTACTGCATCCAGAGCAACGTCAACTTCGTCACCAACCTGGATTTCCAGCTCGCCCTGGGCGTTTTTGAACTGCTCTGCCGGGATGGCAGACTCAGATTTCAGACCGGCGTCAACCAGTACGATATCTTTGTCGATAGCAACAACAACGCCACGAACGATGGAACCCGGACGGGTTTCGATTTCTTTTAAGGATTCTTCAAACAGTTGAGCAAAAGATTCAGTCATGTTTAATCTTCAGGTTAATATTAACGTCCACCTGGCTCCGTGCCGGATGGGGTTGTTTCACATACCCGCCGTCAATCCATTGCAGCGGGGGTACTGCTAAATCGGTCGCGATTACGCGAGAGCCAATTTCTGGCGCGCATATTGTAGCGCTTTTTCAATCACTTGCTCAATAGTTAAACTGGTAGAATCCAGAACTAATGCATCATCTGCGGGAACAAGCGGTGCAACGGCGCGATTACGGTCGCGATCGTCACGCTCTTTTATCTCAGACAAAAGACGTTCAAAGTTAACACTAAAGCCCTTTTCCTGCAACTGCAGCATACGGCGCTGCGCACGCTCCTCCGAGGAAGCGTCAAGGAAAATTTTCACCGGCGCATCAGGGAAAACCACGGTTCCCATATCGCGTCCGTCAGCGATCAGGCCCGGGGCGTCGCGGAACGCGCGCTGGCGACGTAAAAGCGCCTCGCGCACGCGTGGGAAAGCCGCGACCTGAGAGGCAGCGTTCGCCACTTCCTGGGTGCGGATCTCAGCGCTGACATCTTCCCCTTCAAGGATCACTTCCAGGTTGCCGTTGGTGGAGATGAAACGTACATCCAGATGGGCGGCCAGCGGCACCAGCGCCTCTTCAGAGGCGACATCGACATGATGATGCAAGGCAGCCAGCGCCAGCACACGATAGATTGCGCCCGAATCTAAAAGATGCCATTGCAGTGCTTCCGCCATGGCTTTGCATAGCGTGCCTTTACCTGCGCCACTCGGCCCGTCAATGGTGATTACCGGGGCAATTGCCGTCATCTTTTTCTCCTTAATTTAGGCATACCGATGTGTAAACGCCGCGCATTATACGCGTCAACGTGCACAACTGTTACCTTTGCGTGCAAATTACGAAATGTTTGAAGCTGAGTGTAGAAGAAATGGACGATGATGATGTCAGGAAGCGTAAGGAAACGCCGCATCAGGTGATGCGGCGTCGCGATATCATGCAGAAGTGCTAATACGCGCCAGCTGTTCGAAGTAGTCGGGGAACGTTTTCGCGGTACATTTCGGGTCAAGGATGGTGACCGGCGTATCGGAGAGCGCCACCAGCGAGAAGCACATCGCCATACGGTGATCGTTATAGGTGCCAATTTCCGCCGCCTGTAGCCTGGCCGGAGGCGTTACGCGGATATAGTCCTCGCCCTCTTCCACTTCCGCACCCACTTTACGCAGCTCGGTTGCCATGGCAAACAGGCGATCGGTCTCTTTCACACGCCAGTTGTAGATGTTGCGCAGCGTGGTGGTGCCTTTGGCAAACAGCGCCGCTGTGGCAATGGTCATCGCCGCGTCAGGAATGTGGTTCATGTCCATATCAATGGCGTTCAGCTCCCCGCGGGTGCAGGAGATGTAGTCATCGCCCCAGGTCACCACGGCGCCCATCTTCTCCAGCACATCAGCAAAGCGAATGTCGCCCTGCACGCTGTTGCGACCAATACCGGTCACTTTAACGGTACCGCCTTTAATGGCACCCGCCGCCAGGAAGTAAGAGGCCGACGAGGCATCGCCTTCTACCAGGTAATTGCCCGGTGTCTGGTACTGCTGCCCGCCGCGCACCACAAAACGCTGGTAACTGTGGTTTTCCACCTCAACACCAAAGGTCTTCATCAGGTGCAGCGTGATATCGATATAGGGTTTGGAAACCAGCTCGCCTTTAATGGTGATAGTGGTGTTTTGTGGTGCCAGCGGTGCGGTCATCAACAACGCGGTCAGGAACTGGCTGGAAACGCTGCCGTCCACCGCCACTTCACCGCCGGTAAAACCTCCACGCAGACGCAGCGGCGGATAGTTTTCCTGCTCCAGATAGTCAATCTGCGCGCCGCCCTGACGCAGCGCATCAACCAGATGACCAATCGGGCGCTCTTTCATGCGCGGCTCGCCCGTCAGCACGATGTCATTGCTGCCCAGGCACAGGGCTGCCGCCAGCGGGCGCATAGCCGTGCCGGCGTTGCCGAGGAAGAGCTCCAGCGCGTCGGCGGAGTGCAGCGCACCGGCATTGCCCGTCACTTCACAACGGGTACGATCCGCAGACAGGGTATAGTGGACTCCCAACGCTTTCAGCGCATTAAGCATATGGCGAACGTCATCGCTGTCCAGCAGGTTAGTGAGAACAGTGGTGCCGTTTGCCAGCGCAGCCAGCAGCAAGGCGCGGTTCGAGACACTTTTTGAACCAGGCAGATTAATGGTGCCATCTACCCGCGCGATAGGGTGTAACGTCAGGGATTCCATGAAATTTAAGTCTCAATTCAACATAATAAAAACCCCGCAGCGAGGCTACGGGGGTGAACAGGGGCGTGATTAACCGTGGCGACGTTCGAAGTCAGTCATGAAGTCGGTCAACGCCTTAACGCCTTCGAGCGGCATGGCGTTATAGATGGAGGCGCGCATGCCGCCAACCACGCGGTGACCTTTCAGCGCATGCAGACCAGCAGCGAAGGACTCTTCGAGGAACAGCTTATCGAGATTGCTGTCGGCCAGCTGGAACGGCACGTTCATGCGGGAACGGTTCGCTTTGGCGACGTCGTTGCGATAGAAGTCGCTGCCGTCGATGACGCTGTAGAGCAGCTCAGATTTCTGCTGATTGATCTTATCCATCTGCGCCACGCCGCCGTTGTTTCTCAGCCATTTAAAGACCAGGCCAGAGAGATACCAGGCAAAGGTCGGCGGGGTGTTGAACATGGAGTCGTTATCGTTCAGCACGCTGTAGTCCAGAATCGACGGGCAGGATTTGTGCGCTTTACCCAGCAGATCTTCGCGCACGATCACCAGGGTCAGGCCGGCCGGGCCGATGTTTTTCTGCGCGCCAGCGTAGATCACGCCGTAGCGGCTGACATCCAGCGGCGAAGAGAGAATGGTGGAGGAGAAGTCCGCCGTGACGACCACATCCTCGCCAAAGTTTGGCTCTTCGTGGATGGCGATGCCGTCGATGGTTTCATTTGGGCAGTAGTGCAGATAGGCCGCATCGCGGGAGAGCTGCCATTCGCTCATCGGTTTTACCGCGCGTAAGCCGTCAACGGTGACTTTGGCATCAATCACGTTCGGAGAGCAGTATTTGTGCGCTTCTTTTACCGCGCTGGCAGCCCAGTAACCGGCATCAACATAGTCGGCGGTGGTTTTGTCGCCCAGCAGGTTCAGCGGAATACCGGCAAACTGACCGCGACCGCCGCCGTGACAGAATAATACTTTGTAATTTGAGGGGATATTCAGCAGGAAACGAAAATCTGCTTCTGCCTCTTCCGCCACCTGAATAAACTCTTTACCACGGTGACTGACTTCCATTACCGACGTGCCAAGACCGTTCCAGTCGCACAGCTCCTGTTGAGCCTGTTTGAGCACATCCGCCGGTAACATTGCCGGACCTGAACTAAAATTAAAGACCTGAGCCATTTCCCCTCACCACGCTATAAAGCCATAAGTAATAACTGTGGATATCGGTTTTATCATTCAGTGACACGCGCCGCAATGTCTAAAACTCATGCCCCGGAAAATGTGCCCGCCATCACACAATACATTCTGCCAGCGGGCTGTCACAAAACCGACAAAATTGCTGTCAGGTGATGCGTTTGGCCCAGCTAACCTTCGTCCATTCCGGATTCGTACAACGTGGACATAATTGATGCGCCCCGGCCTGTAGAGTCTGAACATGACCGCAACGCCGACAGGCATATTCGCCGACTTCCGGTATCGTCATAAAACGTTCCACAAATTCATCCGGCAATATGCACAGCCCGGGCTTGACCTGCTCATCGTCATAAAAGTAAACGCTTATCTGCCCGTTGGTCTCCATAATGGCAAGCTTAACCTGCCCAAGCTGTTCGACGCCGCTCACCCGCAGTTCCATAAAGAACTCAAACTCGGTCATGTTGGCGCGCTTTACTTTTTCCCAGGCCAGCTTGCCCTCTTCGACAATGGCGACCGGTTTGCCCTCAAGCAGGTCTTCCAGCTTTTCACTTTTCGACATCAGCCACATCACCAGCCGGTAGAGCAAC
>NZ_JBBCPK010000126.1:0-9382 GCF_037150775.1 Leclercia sp. M50 | reverse complement strand
GGGCAATAGCGTTGAAATATGAACAGGAGCGCACCGGGAATGAGACCTTTATCAATGGCCGAATGGTTTTTGAGTCGGCCATTCCGGGTATCGGCTATGCCCTGGGCTTCCAGTGTAGCTCACTGAACTGCTGGCAAGCGAACCATCCAGCGGCATGGTGATATTGAAGGACCAGGAGCGATCGGGATTATTGTGTCCGCTGGACTGGGTATAGTAGTAGCCCAGCCCCCAGGAGATCCCTTTCCAGGCGCTGTAAAAGCCGGCATGGAGCGTTTTGTCGCTGCTCTGGTTGTGCCAGTAGTCCTGAACGTAAGCGGACAACGACAGGTTCCCCACCTCGCCGAGGGTCTGGCTGATGGCAACCTCTTCCCGGGTGCGTTTGTTATCCACCAGCCCGTAACGTTGCTCCAGCCTCATCGCCTCACTGAAGTCGTAAAACCCGCTGGAGGAGTAGCGGTAGCTGGCGAGGCTGAACGAGGTGCCCGCCCGGGCAAAACTTTTCTGATACTGCGCCCGCAGGGAGTGGCCGCGGTAGCGCTTGCCGGAGGGGGTTGTGGTGTCTGCCAGCGTCACGTCGGTACCCAGCGAGCCCAGCTCCCCTAAGCTATGCCCCACCCCGAGGGCCAGCGCGTAATAATCATCAGCCAGTTGCGTGCCACCAGACAGGGTAAAGGCTGCCGGTAAACCGTAAAACAGCGTGCTCTGGATAAACGCCGGGGTGCGGCTCTCATCGTGGCCTGGGTGAAAGCGCCCGGCGCTGAGGCTGTATTTTACCCGCTCCTCCCGCAGCATAAACGGCACGGACGAGAACGGCTGGGTAAAGGTGCGCTCCGAACCGTCGCTCTCCTTCACGTTGACCTCCAGGTCGCCGCTCTGCGCGGTCGGATAGAGATCCTTAATAGCAAACGCCCCCGGGGAGACGTAGGTTTCGTAGGTCACGTAGCCATGCTGGGAGATGGTCACTTTGGCGTTACTGTGGGCGACGCCGCGGATCACCGGAGCAAAACCGCGCAGGCTGTCCGGGAGCATCTCTTCATTTGACATCAGCTGGACGCCGCGAAACTGCACGCTGTCAAACACCTCCCCGCTGGTGTAGGTATCCCCAATCCGCAGCTGGCTTTTCAGCGGGGCGACGTCCCGTTGCAGGTATGTACTGAGCGACTGCCAGCGCCGAGTGGAGTCGTACTGCATGGACGAGGTGTTGCGCAGCCGCCACGGCCCGAGGTTCACCCCGCTGCGCAGGTTGAGGAAGGTGGAGCGCCCGTTATGGGTGGATTGCCCGGTTTGCGCGCCGGAGAGCGTGTAGTCGACAAACGCCGCCGGTATCCCCTCATCCCAGCGTGCGGGATCAATATACCCCTCGCGCTGAACGTTCATTGCCGCCTGGGGAATACTCAGGTTCAGCCGCTGGGTCGGGAAGTCGAACCGGCTGCTGGCATCCGGGATGTACTGGCCGATACGGGTGAAGGTTTCCCCGTCGTGCAGGCGTTCAAATGAGGAGAACGCGCTAACGTTGACGCCATATTCCGCCAGCTGGGCCGCCGTCAGCACTGGCACAAGGGTACCATTCTCCTCCACGAAGGTGATATTCCCCTCGCTGACCTGCTGGTCATTGACCCAGATGGTGACCGGCCAGGTGCCGGGCTGCTGCCCGCCTGCGGTGGCAAAATAGTGCAGATCGGCGGTTTTTTGCTGCGCAGAGCTCAGTTCCAGCGCCGCCGGATCGAAGTAATCTTCTGCCCGCACCACCCCGGGCCTGGAGAGCATCAACAGCGCAGTGGGGAGCGTTGCCAGCAGTAACGCACCGTCGCGGCGTGAAGTGTTCGTTTTCACCCTCGCCCCCGGTTACTGCTGCGCGGCGTCAGTGATACCGCCAGAGTCGTTAATGGCGCGCCACGTCACCTGCCCGGTGCCGACCCCCGTCCATATCTGGCTGCTCTTAGGCGCGATCATGCCCGGTTCGGGGATCGCTTTTCCGCCGACCGTCAGGCTGTAGAGGGAGACATAAAACGGCGTCGGGTTATGGGCCACCAGCCGGTTACCCTGTCGGGTAAAGGTCAGCTTCTGCCAGGCGTCTTTGGCCTCGCCCAGCCCTTTTGGCCGCCAGAAGAGCTTGAACTTCGATTTCACGTTGATCTGGAGCTTGTTGGACGCCGCTTTTTGCGTCGGGGCGATGTTTTTCACGCACAGCCAGTACACTGACTCCCGGTCTGTAGGCAATGCGCCCCCGGTGAAGCTGATCCGCAGGACGTTCTCCTGCTCAGGATCGAGGCGAAAGAGCGGCGGCGTAACCACAAAAGGCACCGGGCGTTTATCGTCTGCGGCCTGGTTTTCCACCCACGACTGCACCAGGTAGGGAACGCGGGTATCCATGTTCGTCACCGTAATGGTGGCTTCGCGTTTCCCTTCCTCATAGATCACGCGGGTTCCGCCCATCACTACCCCGGCCTGAGCGGTGGCGCAGGCCAGAAGAAAAGCGGTCATCACAGCGGCAAGAAGCTGTTTCATCGTGCAGATACCATTGGACAAAAAAGAGAATGAACAGGCGCAGGGCCTGCTCATGCGGGGATCAGTTATAAACCATCAGGAAGTTTGCAACGCCATTAGCCGCACCCGGGGTGACTGTCTTCTCCGTGGAGACGTAGTCAGCAAAAAAGGGCACCGTGGCTTTACCGGAGGCTACCGGAACGCTCGCTGAAACCGTCCCCAGGGCAACCTGAGAGCTGGATGCGCCGTTGTTATACAATTTAATACCCACACCTTTCGCTCCGCCGGCCACCGCCAGCAGGGTGGCATCAAGGGCATCTTTTTGACCATCGAACAGCACGGCAACCGTCGTCACCGACGCCGGACAGTTATCTACCTCAATTTTGAAAGGGGTTTTAGTCGTTTCGGTGCCCGCTGCGGTGAAATAGCTTGCGCCCCATTTCCCCAGGTCAACCTGCACGTCTTTGCTTTTGGTGGTGATATTGCAGGAGGCGTCGACGATTTCACCGCTGAACTCCACGATCCCGCCGGTGTTTTGCGTACCCGCGGCAGCACCCGGATTCGTGGTCATATTATTAGAAAATGCGGCACCAGAGGCCAGCGTGCCCGCCAGAATTGCAGCTACGCGAAATTGATTCTTCATTATTACGCTCAACTTTACTTGTTATTCATGATGACGTTGACCGATACCCTCCGGTCCTAAAACTCATCCCTTCTGCGTTTCCCTTTAAATTAAAATGCCTCTCCCGGCTAACCAGAGAGCATTATTCCCCTGATTAATCGCCCTTTATTTAAAAATAAACTGCGTTTAATCCACCTACGCGCATAAAAATGATATTTCCCGTATCACTAAAAAACAACCGGGTATCTGCTGCGCAAACTAGCCGCCCCGGCAATGTTGACATGTCAACATTGACGTCATTGATTAATCTTAATATTTTTGTATTTTCTTGCACTGCAATGGTGAGAAATGGCTACATAAAAATAACATTCAGCCCTATAAAATGGCTATCTTTGCAATTATACCCAAGAGGAAAACTAGCAGTGAAATTAATATTCAGATAAATCTTATAACGAGCTAATAAATAAAAAAACCGAATATCAATGTTTACATTAAAATACCAATACAGACAACTTAAGTGTTATTTCAAATACCCTGAGCAGGGTTTAAAATAAAACCCGCACCATGTTTTATTGTTATTATCTGGAGCACGATAAAGCCGCCCATGTCACGGTGCGCATCGTGACACCCCCGTTAGATACTCACGGCCCCCTAACCGCAGGAACAGCAAAAAAGTGAAAGTGTTTGTCGATTTTCTGATGGCGCATCTTTCAGCAACGTCGCAAAGTGAATAGCGTAATCATTAAAGCGTTGCGTCTGACGCAGCGGACTTTTGCATAAACGGCAGGTTCAGTTATCGTTATCTCTGCGTTATGTTGATGAATATATAAGGGTAAAAATCGCCCTCCCCTGTTTCTAACGCTGCAATCTGGAGTGACATGTATGTCTCAACCCAAGCTGTTTACACCGTTACGTATCCGCAATCTTGAACTCGACAATCGCATCGTGATCGCCCCCATGTGTCAGTATTCTGCCGAAGAGGGCTGCATGAATGACTGGCATACCCTTCATCTGGGGCAACTGGCCCTTTCCGGTGCGGGTCTGCTTACCATTGAGGCGGCAGCCGTCTCCCCGGAAGGCCGCATTACCTACGCTGACGTCGGGCTCTACGATGACAAAACCGAGGAAGCGATGGGCCGGGTGCTGGATACCCTGCGTAAGTGGTCTGATATTCCTGTTGGCATCCAGCTGGCCCACGCGGGCAGAAAAGCGTCAACGCACAAGCCGTGGGATCATCGGGGGCAGCAAATCCCACCCGACCAGCAAGGGGGCTGGCAGACGTTAGCCCCTTCTGCAGTGCCTTACAACGAGGGCTATGTCCCGCCAACCGCTCTCGACAGCGAGGGCTTAGCCGAAATCCGCAACCAGTTCGCTGAGGCCGCAAAACGTGCTGCCAGACTGAATATCGATCTGATCCAGATCCACGCCGCCCACGGCTATCTGCTCCATCAGTTTTTATCGCCGCTCTCTAATCAGCGCACGGATAATTACGGCGGTTCGCTGGAAAACAGAGCCCGGTTCCCACTGGAAATTGTCGACGCGGTGCGGGAAGCCTTCCCGGCGGAGAGAGCCATCAGCGTGCGTATCTCCGGGACGGACTGGGTGGAAGGCGGATTTAACCTTGAAGAAGCGGTCGAGTTCTCCAGAATGCTGGAAGCGCGTGGCGTTGACGTGATCCATGTCTCCAGCGGCGGTCTGCATCCGGATCAGAAGATTGAGGTCTATCCGGGCTATCAGGTGCCGCTGGCAAGGGCGGTGAAAGCTGCGGTAAATATTCCGGTGGTGGCGGTGGGATTAATTACCGAGCCCGAGCATGCGGAATCCATCGTAGCCAGCGGGGATGCTGATTTTATTGCCATCGCCCGCGGCGCACTCTATAACCCGCGCTGGCCATGGCATGCGGCAGCGGCGCTGGGCGCCCAGGTCCATGCGCCGGAACAGTATCTGCGTTGCCAGCCGCACACCCTGAAGAACCTGTTTAAGTCCTGATGTTTCGGATACCCGTGGCATCACGGGTATCCTTCCCCGCCTGAAAGCATGATCATTTACAACTCGTTAACCTAGTCACAATTTATTAACTTTCCCCGCGCATCTCTTGACTGTTTCTGTATCAGTCGTAAAACTCTTGAAAAAAGTAAAACGTTTTACTTTTTCATAAAACTGTCGCGGTATTCATGCATTTTCCGTGATTTTCAGTGGGTTAAACGCTACTGGGATACATCATGAAACACGTAGAAGAGTTCGATAGTACGCTGGCCGGTGTGGGTGTTACGCCTGAGCCAGGCCAAACAGAAATTTCATCGCTGGCAAGGGGGGCGGTAAAAAAAGCCAAATTTCGGCTGATGCCCCTGATACTGCTGATGTATCTGCTTGCGTTTATAGATCGCTCAAATATCGGCATGGCCGCGTTAACCATGAATCAATCCCTGGGGTTAACGCCTGAACATTTTGGCTTTGCTGTGGGGATATTCTCCTTCGGTTATATCCTGTTTGAAATTCCCAGCAATGTGCTGCTGGAACGATACGGTGCACGCTTCTGGTTAGCCCGAATCATGATCACATGGGGCATTATTTCCATGGCGATGGCGTTTGTACAAGGCGTGGTGACGCTTAGTATCCTGCGCTTTTTACTGGGCGTGGCCGAGGCGGGACTGGCGCCAGGTATTGTTTTCTATCTCACAACCTGGTTTCCCAAAAAGGAGCTGGCTAAGGTCTTCTCCATTTACTATTTAGGTGTTCCGCTGGCTGCTATTATCGCCAATCCGATCTCGGGTTATATTCTCGATAATTTCCATAATGTTGGGGGGCTGGAGAGTTGGCAGTGGCTATTTTTAATTGAAGGTTGCCCGCCTGTCATCTTATCCGTTGTGGTTTTTCTTTATCTTACCGATAAACCGTCTAAAGCGTCCTGGCTTAAACCCGAAGAGCGTCAGGCTTATCAGGACCTGATGGAAAAAGACCAACAGGCGACCTTGTCCGCCGGACACTCCGGTTTCAGGGAAATGATCAAAGACCGACGAGTCTGGCTGCTGGGGATGGCCTATTTCTTTACCGTCATTGGTCTCACAGGCCTCGGTTTCTGGATGCCGCAGTTTATCAAGCGCTTCGATTACTCTGATACTGTTGTCGGCATGCTGGGTACGATTCCCTATATCGCAGGCGCGGTGGTGATGTGTTGGTGGTCGAATCACTCTGATAAAACCAATGAGCGAACCTGGCATTTTATTCTTCCATCGCTGCTCTTTTCTGTCGGATTTGTGGTCGCCGCTATCAGCGACTCACCCGTGATATCCATGGTGGGGTTAACGCTTTCGACGGTGGGTATGCTGTCATGCGTGCCGACGTTTTATACCCTTCCAGCATCCTTTCTTACCAGCCGAGGCTGTGCCGGTGGCATGGCACTGATTAACTCAATTGGCAATATTGGTGGGTTCTTCGGGCCCTTCCTGGTTGGCCTCGTTATCTCGATTTCCGGTAAATCACAGAGCGGTCTCTATCTGTTAGCTGTCCTGGTTTTGTTCTCGCCGTTGCTGATTTATCTCATGAGCAGAAATCGCCGTCAGATTGCTGGCTGGCGTTAATCCATCCCCCTTAAAGGAGTAGAAAATGAACTTAGCAGCATTGTTAGCTGAGCGTGCCTGTGCCGCAAAATCGGGTTCAGCACAGCCTGTTCGTGTGGGCATTATCGGCGCCGGCAAATTTGGTTCGATGGTACTTGCCCAACTGCGACACCTGGAAGGGCTGCATGTGGTGGCCGTTGCAGACCTGGATGTCCCGAAAGCCCGTGCTGCCCTGGCGCGTGTGGGATGGCCAGAATCGCAGTATCAGGCGCATAACATCGAAGCAGCTTTACGCGAAGGCACAACCTGCGTCGTTGAGGATGCAGAACAGCTGATCCGGTGTGAGCAAATCCATTGCATAGTTGAAGCGACGGGACATCCTCTGGCCGGCACTCGTCACGCTCTCCATGCGGTCGAAAATGGAAAACACGTGGTGATGGTAAATGTGGAAGCCGACGTGTTGTGCGGGCCTTTGATAGCGGAACGTGCGCGCCAGAACGGGGTGATTTACAGCATGGCTTATGGTGATCAACCGGCGATCATTTGTGAACTGGTTGACTGGGCTAAAGCCTGTGGCTTTGAAATCGTTGCCGCAGGTAAAGGGATGAATTACGAACCGCGATACCGCTACTCCACACCGGATACCGTCTGGGGATTCTTTGGCTGGTCTGACGAAGAAGTTGCTGCCGGGGACTTTAACCCAAAAATGTACAACTCGTTTACCGATGGTACTAAAGCGGCCATTGAGATGGCGGCTGTCGCCAACGCAACCGGATTAGACTGTCCCGATAACGGACTGGAATTTCCCCCTGCCGGGGTGCATGACCTGGCGCGGGTCTTCTCTCCGGCATCTGATGGCGGGCGCCTGGGTCGCAGTGGGCTTGTGGATATCGCAGCCAGTCAGGAGCCTGACGGACGTGAGGTGCTTAACAATATCCGATACGGCGTTTTCGTGACATTTAAAGCCCGGGATGAATACAGCCGGGCCTGTTTCAAACAGTACGGATTACTGACCGACCCAAGCGGCTGGTACGCGTCGATGTGGCGCCCTTTCCATCTGATTGGTCTGGAAACCAGCATCAGTATTCTCTCCGCGGTATTACGAGGAGAAGCTACCGGGACAGCATTAAGTTTCCGGGGCGATGCGGTTGCAACGGCAAAACGCGATCTCAAAGCGGGTGAGATGCTGGATGGTGAAGGCGGGTTTACTGTCTGGGCCAATGCCTTGCCAGCCAGCATCAGTGTGGCACAAGATTTTTTGCCAATGGGGCTGGCCCATCATGTCCGACTGGTGAAGGATGTCGCAAAAGATAAGGCGATTCGTTTCTCCGATGTTCATTTTGACAACAATCTGGATATCGTCGAATTGCGCAAGCAAATGGTCAATCTTGCGGGATTATAAACAGGGTGATACCCGCAACGGCTACTGTTGCGGGTATATCAGGAGGACAAATGAAAAGCGAAATGCGTATTGGCTTGTTGGGTACGGGGTTGATGGGACAACCTGTGGCGCGTCGACTTGTCGCAGCCGGATATCCGGTCACGGTATGGAACAGGTCGCAAGAAAAAGCGCTACAACTGGCAAGCGCTGGCGTAAAGATCGAACAATCTGCTTCGCAGTTACTGGCAGACAGTGAACTCATCATCTGTTTGTTAAGTGATGCAACGGCGTGCGATGAGGTGATATTCAATCACGACGCACTTCAGTACATTGGTCCAGATACAATCATCCTCATGATGAGTACCCTGTCGCCGGATATTGTGGTTGAGCAAGCACGTAAGGCGCATAGTGTTCAGGCCCACTATGTCGATATCCCTGTTTCCGGCGGAACAACAGGCGCAGAGAAAGGTTCATTATCCTTAATGGCGGGAGGAGACAGGCAGCTCATTGATAGCCTTCGTCCTTTGCTATCACACCTGGGGAAAGTCACGCATGTCGGAGAAGTTGGAGCCGGTCAGCTCACCAAACTTGCAAACCAAATTATTGTCGCCGGAACCTTAAGTTTATTGTCGGAAGCTTTTACTCTCGCGCAACGCGGCGGCGCCGATCCAGAAAAAGTGCGCGAAGCCCTACTCGGCGGGTTTGCAGATTCCACATTGTTGCAACACCAGGGCGAACGCATGGTTAAAGGGGATTTTAAAGCTCGGGGCGCTGCAAAGTGGCAGCTTAAAGACACGCGCAGTGCGGTGGCACTGGCGAAGCAGCTTAATTTGACCCTACCGTTAACAGAAACAGTGAATCAACTCTTCAGCCAGATGATTGATGCCGGAGAGGGTGACCTGGATCATTGCGCCATTATTAAGCAAATCCAGCGTTTAAATAAGGTGGCTATTTAATCCTGGAAACACTTTCTCTTTTAACTAATATGCTATCCAGTTCGCAGGGTTTTTGCTGTTCACCGGATAAACTCAACAGTGCTTTACTGGCCAGTTCTTCAAGAGGATGTTTAATAACGCTAATGGACGGGCTCAGCAGGCGACTCCAGTGACTGTCATGATAAACAATGACGGAAAGGTCATCGGGCACAGCCAATTTTAGCTCGCGGATCCGCGACATGATGACCGGTGCGATTGACGTATTGCCAATAATGATTGCTGTCGGTGGTTCTGCAAGCGACAGCAATTCATCAAGCGACTGGCTGGCGAGTGGATCGCGAAAATTCTTCACTGCGATAAGCTGTTTATTACATTCAATTCCCTGCGCCTGCAGACC
>NZ_JBBCPK010000125.1:0-9401 GCF_037150775.1 Leclercia sp. M50 | reverse complement strand
ATGATAGCGAAAGCGGCGAGCAGACGTCGCTGACGGTGCTGAAGAGACAGCTGAGCGCACAGATCGCCGGGGAGTACTGGCTGGGTGATGTGCATCTGGTCTACCCGGGCGCCAGCCTGGGGGTGATTGAGGTGGATCCTGCCAGACTGGATGCAGATAGCGCACTGCGGGCAGCCGACGCCGCCATGTACAGCGATAAAAAAGGGAAACGGAAAACGCCCTTTCTCAATATCGATTAACCCCGTACACTCGACGGGTTTTGTATTTCAGGACAGGTGATAGCATGCGGCTTGGTATTCTGTTCCCGATCGTGATTTTTATCACGGCGGTGGTGTTTTTAACGTGGTTTTTTATCGGCGGCTACGCTGCGCCTGGGGGATAAATGAGAAAAACGACGATTATTATGCTGATTGTCGCCATTGTGGCCGTGGCCGGAAGCCAGTTAGGCTGGTGGTGAATCGCGAAAAAAGACCGCCCATTGGCGGTCTTTTTTCTGAAGTGTGTCGGGTTAGCTTCTTACCTTACGGTAAATAAACAGCACCACCAGCGCACCAATTACTGCAACCATAAAGCTGCCGAAGTTAAAGCCATCGACTCTGCCGAATCCGAACAGGGTACTGATCCAGCCACCCACTACGGCACCGATGATGCCCAGAATGACCGTAACGATGAACCCACCGCCATCTTTGCCCGGCATGATCCACTTCGCCAGAATACCTGCAATAAGCCCAAAGATAATCCAGGATATGATTCCCATAACTGCTTTCCTCTCTGTATGGTTTTTGTCGTCAAATCAAGTACACAGAAAGCTTAGCACAGGATTCAGAAATGCAAGTTTGTGATAGCCATCACGTGAAGATTTTAAGATTAAGTCCACAAACGGCGTCCCACACAAAAGATGGGGTTGCAATTGTTAATGAGAAACATTATCTTTCTCAATACTGAATAGTTGAGCAAATCACTCAGGTATTCAGTACGACATTGCTCACATTGCTTCCAGTATTACTTGCCCACGTTTCGTGGGCTTTTTTTTTGCCTGTTATCCTGCGATTTGACGTTCTGGGATTTGCGATTACGCTTATTAGCACAATCCCAGTACAGCCATAATGGTATTGATAACATGAATGTTTCCAGCAGATTCGTGATTTGTATTAACCTTGTTTGTGCCAGTTCCTTGTTGCTTATACTCTCGGACAAATTTAACTGGTTTTAACGTGAGCAGGCCCGGCATCCGTCGGGTTTCATCTTTTAATCATCCCCTTCGATTAAAAATCCTGCCCGACGTATCGCCTCTTTACAGTCGGTGACGCCTGCCGCGTATCCGGCCTCGATATCACACACCGGGCTGGCGCTGACATAAGGGAGCTTCACTTCGGTTGCGAGAAGCTGCTTCAGGCGGGCGTTCTCCTGACGGATAGTCAGAAGTTCGGCGGCAAGCTCTGCTGGCGTAACCGCGGAGAGTTCACCTGCGGCAATGCGGCGAAGCGCTGTCTCATCAAGCATTATTCCTCCTGCGTAACCATAAAAAACGGGCACCCATCGGCTTCCTACCAGGTACTATTTCCAGAAAATCTCTCAATCATCCAGTCGATGAATATTCTCAATCGGCCATTTAACGGCTTTGTTGGCGGGAAAATAATAGAGACAGGAAATTGTCTGTGCGTAACATCTTCAAGAACAGGAACAAGTTCACCCGATGCTATAAAGCGACGGCTTACGGAAGCATGTGTTTGCCCTATGCCCATGCCGTGGACAAGCATACTTATCAGCGCGGCACTATCATTCGCGGCGATATCAAATGCTGCCAACTGTTTTTCGCCTCCCCTGCTCATGAAACGCAGAGGCCAGGCCTCACCGGTTGCAGCACTGAAATAGCCGACGATTTTATGTCCATTTTCAAGGTCAGTCAGTTTTTTGGGCACGCCATACTGTTTCAGGTAGCCGGGGCTTGCACAGGTAATTAAGCGATCTTTATACAGCGTTCGCGCAATCAGAGAAGAATCCGTCAGCTCACCTGCGCGAATGGCGCAGTCTACACCTTCCTCTATGAGATTAACCGGGCGATCGCCCACCCCAAGCGCCAGCTGTATATGGGGATAGCGTTCACGAAACTCTTCGAGTACCGGCATCAGGACAAAATTCGCCAGCGAGGAGTGAAGATCAATGCGCAGCCTTCCTTTCGCGGCGGCGCCCATATCCCGAATGGCGCCTTCGGTTTCATCGAGTTTAGTGACGAGCTTACTGATCCTTCTGTAATACTCGGCCCCCTCAGTCGTTAAGGTGACAGTACGTGTCGTGCGCTGTATCAGCTTTGTGCCTATATGTTCCTCTAATAATTTGAGATTCTTACTGACAGTGGAGCGCGGCAAATCCAGGTGTGCTGCGGCCTTTGTGAAAGAGCGCGTCTCTACGATGCGCTGGAATATACGTATAGCTAACAGATGATCCATGTCTCAATATTAAAGTAAGCCATCTGATTGTGCACGCACATGGAAACTGAAGTCGTAAATGGGGGGCTTATCCGTGTGGCAACTCCCGCTATCCTGCGGTCATGAAATTTGCCGAAGGAGAGTAAAACCATGACTGACGTTACTGCAAAACAACAGGCGTTGCTGGAAGCCCGATACGGTGTTGAGCAACCCAAACCAGACAACATTATCTGGACGCCGCAGGTCGAAGCCCTGCTGGGCCATAAATCTGTCAGGACATTTTTGCCTGAACCTCTCCCGGATGGGGCAATAGAGACCATGGTCGCTGCGGCGCAATCAGCCTCAAACTCCTCTGCCCTGAATCAGTGGAGCCTGGTAGCCGTTACGGACCCGGCGCTTAAACAGCGTATTTCAGATACCGTAGCACGTTCAGTGCCCGTGGACCGTATCCCGTGGATTGAGGAAGCACCCGCATTGCTCCTCTGGGTAGCAGATCTGTCGCGAGGGGCAGGAATAACAAAAGATGCCGGTAAAGAGCCTGTTGTGCTCGACTACCTCGACTCTTTCCTGATGGCATCGATTGATGCCGCGCTTGCCGCCCAGAACGCTGCCGTTGCAGCGGAATCCATAGGCTTAGGAATAGTCTATCTCGGGGTGATGCGTAATATTGCCAAAGAGGTGGCGGAAATCATCAACCTGCCTGAGTACAGCTTTGTCACGTTTGGCATGGCAACCGGGTGGCCCGACAGAGCCAGAACCAGCAGCATTCGCCCGCGACCGGCTCAGCCAATGGTGCTCCATTACAATCGCTACCAACAGGATCGCTATCGCACCTATTTTGAAGGCTATGAAAATGCATATCAGGCATTTCGTCGTCGCCAGAATATGCGCGACAAAACCTGGACCGGCTCCGTCATTGATTCCGCGACCAGCATGGATTATCTCGGCGGGCGAATCAATTTACGCGAAACGGTCATGCAGCGTGGTTTCAAATTAAAATAACCAGGATTTAGCCTGGGGTCTCTTCAGATCCGCTCATCAAACGCCCATAAAAAACGGGAGCCATCAGGCTCCCGTTCACATACAACCCGAAATCCGGATTACATGTTTTCGATGATCGCGTCACCAAACTCTGAACATTTCAGCAGCTTAGCGCCTTCCATCAGACGTTCGAAGTCATAGGTCACGGTCTTGTTGTTGATCGCGCCTTCCATACCCTTAACAATCAGGTCTGCGGCTTCGAACCATTCCATATGGCGCAGCAGTAGATGCAAGGAATTGTGCTAACCATTTGTTTTAAAACAAAAAAAATGAAAAATAAGATATGAAAACGTGGTTTTTAACTTTTATGTAAGTGATTGCTTTTGTATAGTTGTCTCAGAGTTTTGATAACCTTATTTCCTACTAATTGGGGCAATATTCATGGAAAGTGATAGCATCACACAGACAAATGTTAGTGGTTCAGAAAGTCTTGTCATGCGTGCCAGCTTACTGTCATTTCGAAATCTAAAGCTACTCGCGGAAGGATCCCCTAAATTATCAATTGTAGAATTTCTAATCTACTCTGATAGTAGGTTCTCGGACCAAGTTCTGACAGAGCAAGGATACTCCTTCCTTAATATGTTAGCGTTTTCTGAAGATACCATTGCACCGACCCTGACCGTCAGAGTCGACTGGGCTGTTGACATAAATAAAACTATATTCTCTGGTACAGAACCACATACTTCAGATTTCCATGGGGGATGGTTTACAGATGAAATTGGGGCACTTATCAGTCTTAAACTAGGTATTAGAGCTCATGCTGGCTCTATATCTCGTGATTTTAATTGTCATTCTCCCACCTATGGGCAACCCAGATCAGAAACAAACCCGCCACCACCAATACTATCTAATGGCAAGTCACTAGTTGTTCCATCATGTAGAAAAAGAATAGCCATTTCAAATCTTGATAAAATAAATACAATACATAATTTGAACGAAATGGATTTTAATTATCTGATAAAAGCAGCAAGAAGTTTTCAAGATAGCCTTTGGATTTGCGAGTCCTCACCAAACCTCTCATGGTTACTTTTAGTTTCAGCATTGGAAACTGCCGCCCAACAATGGGATCAAAGCAAAATCACTAATATTCAGAGACTTAAAGAAGCTAAACCAGAGCTTATGTCTACGTTAGAGTCAGATGCTTATCGCGATCTCATTCCTCTTATCGCCGAGGAATTTTCGAGCACATTAGGTGCTGCAAAAAAATTCCGTGACTTCTGCGTACATTTTCTTCCTGATGAACCTAATGATAGACCCGAACATGGAAAAATTGATTGGAAGAAAAAGAACCTTAGAAACATTTTCAATAAAATTTATGAATTACGCTCTCTTGCACTACACACTGGTCAACCTTTTCCCTACCCAATGTGTTGTACACCAGATAAGCATTTTGGCATAGCTGAACAAGCTATCACGTCGCTGGCAACTTCAACCCTCGGGGCAACTTGGACACCAAAAGAAGCACCAATTACTCTTAACATTTTTGTCCATATGGCGCATTCAATTCTAAATAAATGGTGGGATAATCTTTATAGAGCTTGAACTGTTCTTCTCGCGATTTGACGGCATGTTCAACTCCCACCAGCTCCACCAATCATGATTGGACAGTGATAGGACATCACTAGCAATAACAGGAAGTTAGCAGTCTCAGAAGGACACCGACCAGACGGTGAGGGGACAAAAAAGGATACGCAAAGGAGCCGCGGCTCCCGAGTGATAAGAAGCCCGCTGATGCGGGCTTTTTTATGGGCTCTATTTTTACACCGGCCTGTCATCCTCGTCTGTACTGTTGATGAAGAATGTAACCCGCCCCATAATCTCGACCTCCTCCGCAGCTTCGCCCTCGATCGCCTCGCCATCATCACAAATCAGCGCTCTGCCCATGACCCTGGCAAACTGCGTGCGGCCGCCCGACAAAATCAGCAGAACCTGATTCTGTACCAACCTGGTGCACGGCTCGATGACCGCAAAGCCAGAAGAGGTTTCGAGGATGCGGCTGTCCATGCCGATCCCGCAGATACGCTCCGGAGTTAACCGCTGCTCTACGTAGTCGCCTGCCGGTGAAGGGAATCCCATCAGAGAACCCTCCCCATGTTGCGGAGCATCCAGAGCCTGTTCTCGCTGTTGTCCGGCGTCTTGTCGACGAAGCACTCCTGGTATCGCTCTATCCAGTCGTTGGCATCGGCCTGGCTGAAATGCCAGTGTAATTTCGCCAGTTCTTCAATAAAGTCATCTGTGCGTAAACACTGGTAGCCATTAGGGTTTTGCTGTATTGCGGCCACAAATGCGGCGTGAATGTCGTGACGGCGGGGCATGATCTGCACTCCTTTTACTGTTTTTATATACAGTAGTTTTAAAGAGAGTGCAGATCAATGCGGCAGCGCCTATTGATAATTACTGCTGAATATCCAGCTATTCTGCCGAATTGACCAAGCGGGTATACCAGAACTTCCGGTATGAAATTGAGCTCTGTAAGGCCCAGAGGGCTGTAGCGGTGGCCGGAACCCGCTTCGTGTCAGCAGGGGCTTAAACCACCTGTTTAGGCCAGCGTCTTCTACGTGGCGTTGGACGAATGGAGCGCGTAGTAAGTCGGGTTCCGCATACGGAACATACCGCGCCGTGTGGCAGGTTTAGCACGGGATTGAAGGAAGTGTAAAAGAACCGGTTGCTTCTGCAAATAGGACAGATGAATTTCATAGCAGGTATGATGCCTCCAGGCTGTTAGCTGATCCACTACACCTCATCATGTTAGCTAAAGGATAGTTTAATAATCCTTAATGTTCTGGTAGTCATGGTCGGACCAGGCATCATTTTAAGCGGTATTTAAACTTGCTCCTTATCGCACCAAATATTTAATAACGTCCCTAAGAGGCCGATAAGCCCCGACACGATAAGCACAAACAAAACGGCTAACAAAGCAACACTCGCCATCCGAGACTCCTTATCAACATCGCAAAAAAAAGCCTGCCTATTAAGCAGGCAAAAGAAACCAGCACAAACAAACAGCTTACTCTGATACAGGTGCCGGGTGCCTCCCGGTGACTCGTTACCAGTCATACGAGCCGCAAGCATATTTACACCTACAGAACTGGATTGCCCCGCCGCATAGGGGGATTCACCTTCATTAAATTTAGATGATTTTAAACGAAGCGCTAATGCTTCCTACCTAAAGTAATGGCTAATGCCGCCGATATGTTAACTACCTGCGTCATGAACGCAGGATTAATAACAAAGCTAAGGGAGTTGTGCCCGCTCCCGTGCGGGCTTTTTTCTCTCTTCAGAGAGTTCGAATTGCGGTTGATGATAATTACTGCTGAACATTCTGATGCCGTTACGACTTCAGTGCCTGAACCTCAACCTGCAGCTGCACGACTTGGGTGGTCAGCGCCTCGATTTTGGCAATCGCGTGATGCAGCGCCAGCGCCGTATCCATCTGGATAACGTTATTATCAAGAGCTAAGGTGTCGTCTTTATCACAACGATTCCCCTCTTTGTCAAACTCAGGCGCAGCGGGAACCAGCTTCACATACTCACGGTCAATATCCCGCAAAGCATCCTGGGCGATGATCCCCCGGCGCACACGCTCTAAGTAATCGCCGTTATACACGAACGTACAGGGTTTCAGCTTCCTGATGTTTTCGTAAGAGGCTTTTCCGTCGTCATATGCAATATCGTGCTTCAGAGTGGCATCAGAGGTCGCTGACTTCTGATAGGTGTAGTTTCCAGCAAAGCCGCCATCACCACTTGTCGAGGTGACTAAATCCCCGTTGGCTGGGGTGAAATACCAGTACCGTATCTTAGCCCCACTATCTCCGAACTGTGTTAGTGCAGTGTTAGCCCAGGCGCTCAGCCCGTTACCAACATTACCCCACATCGATCGGAGGTTATACCCACCGCCATGTTGATATCCCCAGGAAAGGCCAGCTATAGCCCCGTTCCCCGGAGAATCCGTGGCGGTCTCCGCGTAATAAGAGGCATAGTGTGCCTGTGCTGAGTTCCACCACGAACTCACGGCTGGACCGCCCATATACAAACGTCCGGGAATTTGCACATTGCCGTTGGACATAAAGTCGAAGTAGTTGTTCTGCGCGGAGTCAGTACCCCCCGCATTTTGCACCACCACCAGTCTGGCAATGGAGTAGTTCCATTCGATACGCTTCACGATCTGGAGTTGGGCAGATATCTTCTCAACGCCATTTACGGTGTACTGTGACTTTATGTATCCGCCATAAACCGTACTCCCGACCCCCGGCAGAGACGCGTCATTGATGGTGGATGTCCAGGCAGCAATGGCCCTGCTTAATTCAGCCGTGTCTATTCTGTTTACCATAACTTAATTCCTTACGCCCAGACGCGAGCCGGTGTATTCGGTGTAACCACAACGTCGTTCAGCCCGGATAAATCGAGCGAGTCATTCATGACCCGCAAATTGACGTGATAGCCTGGTTCGGTGGTGTACTTAATCACTTCGTTTTCTTCCCCGGGATTGATAACTTCAGCAGGTACAGTGATAACGCCGACGATATCCAGGCTAATGTCCGGGTGATATAAACCACCCTGCTCTTCATCATCCACAAACCCCGCCGCGATTAATTGCGTGCGCATTTCGTCGGCGTCATTAAAGCGCAGATATAAGTCTCTCATTAGCGGAGTCCATTAATTTGGTTAGGAGTTAAGACACGGTGCCAGATGCGGAAGTTGCGAAGGTAATAAACGAACCTTGCAGTAGACTGGGCTACATTACCGAATTTCGTGATCGCATTAACATCGGCATTGGTTCGGGTACCTGAAGTGGTCTTTCCAATAAATGACATAGATACAGCATTGCCCGTGATGGTATACGCGAACATACCTGACGCCCCATTTTCTAGAGCAATCTCCAGCGGGTTACTGCGGTAGGAACGCATCATTTTATTCGTATCGAGTCGACAAACGATGTCATATCTGGGTCCCTGGACAGATATAGCCTCAGTATAGCCGCCCACAGGCATAAACTTGGCAGTTAGCTCCGCTGCAACGGTCCTATTAAATAGAGTGGCAAGAGTTTTATATCCGGCATTTTCAACAGGAATGCTCCAACTGTCTGCGGTACGCGCAACGGTAGACGCCTCGGTTTTGATATATGAAGTAGGGAAAGGGCTGTCCTCTAATTGCGCGCCCCATACATATAAACCTGACTTGCCATCACCGGTGTAGTTTGATGAAACGCCGTTTGCTAATTGAAGGCGAATAACTGTGCTTTGGCTTGCGGCGGCTGTGAACGCCATCCAGACCCGGTAAATGCCGCTTCCCAAATCCTCGAACCCGCGATCAATATAATCAGCTCCGCCCGCATTACCAGACCATGCCCCTGTAACCGGGTCAAAGAAAGTTTGAGATGTGCTACCAGAAGCAACACGCAAATATAAGTTGCGTGGGCTGGAGTGAGCCTTAACAAAAACGGAAAAGCAATAAGTTGTTCCTGCTACCAAAGCAATATTGCGATCCTGCGTGTAGTGTTCTGCCCCCGCTGTATCCTCTATTATCAGCGCCATCGTTTTATCGCCACGAGGTGAGTCACCACTGTTGTTCGTGGTGGTAACTCTCGATCCTGCTCCCCATTGCTCGGAATTTGTATATAAGTTTGTGGCCTGAGATTCCAGTAATAACCCAGCCTTTTCAAAGCGCGGTTCGTTAATATCTGCGGTCTGCAATACGCCGGATTTGTCGATATACGTTGCTTTGGTTGACCGGGTAAAGGTCGCTGATTTTGTTGCCAGCTCCAGCACCTGCCCGGAAATAGTCAGCCGGTCATAAGGTGCGAACCCTGCCAGCAGGCGCAAATCGTCATTAAACGGCAGCCAAACATCCGGGAAAGGCGCGGTTTCGAAGGGCACGGACGTCAGCAGCTGCGCGGCGGCCAGCGATGCTGCGGCGTTCGTTTCGCTGGTT
>NZ_JBBCPK010000124.1:0-9421 GCF_037150775.1 Leclercia sp. M50 | reverse complement strand
GTGCTGCCGATCGCCGAAACCCTGCGGGTGCTCGGTTATCAGCGTGCGGCGGTGGTTCACAGCGGCGGGATGGACGAAGTCTCGCTCCATGCGCCAACGCTGGTGGCCGAACTGCACAACGGTGAAATCAAAAACTATCAGCTTGACGCAGCAGACTTTGGTTTAACCCCGTATCACCAGGAACAACTTGCGGGCGGCACCCCGGAAGAAAACCGTGACATTCTGACCCGCCTGTTACAAGGTAAAGGTGAACCAGCGCATGAGGCCGCTGTCGCTGCTAACGTCGCCATGCTGATGCGTCTGCACGGCGAAGAGGATTTACAGGTCAACGCGCAAAAAGTGATTGATGTGCTGCGCTCCGGCGCAGCCTACGACCGAGTGACCGCACTTGCGGCAAGAGGGTAAACAATGCAGACCGTATTAGCGAAAATCGTTGCCGATAAGGCCATCTGGGTTGAAGCGCGGAAACAGCAGCAGCCGCTCGCCAGTTTCCAGAATGACGTGGTACCGAGCAGCCGTCGTTTTTATGATGCCCTGCGGGGCGCGCGCACCGCATTTATCCTGGAGTGCAAAAAGGCCTCCCCGTCGAAAGGGGTGATCCGCGACGATTTCGACCCGGCGAAGATCGCCGCCATCTATAAGCACCACGCTTCGGCTATTTCGGTGCTGACCGATGAGAAATATTTTCAGGGAAGTTTTGATTTTCTGCCCATCGTCAGCGGCATCGCGCCGCAGCCGATTTTGTGCAAAGACTTTATCATCGACCCGTATCAAATCTGGCTGGCGCGTTTTTATCAGGCCGACGCCTGCCTGCTGATGCTCTCGGTCCTGGACGATGAACAGTACCGCCAGCTTGCTGCGGTCGCGCACAGCCTGAACATGGGTGTGCTGACAGAAGTGAGCAACGAAGAGGAGCTGGAGCGCGCTATCGCCCTCGAGGCAAAAGTGGTCGGGATCAATAACCGCGACCTGCGCGATCTCTCCATCGACCTGAACCGCACCCGCCAACTGGCGCCGCGTCTGGGCGCAGGCGTAACGGTGATTAGCGAGTCCGGCATCAACAGTTATGCCCAGGTTCGCGAGCTGAGCCACTTCGCCAACGGCTTCCTGATTGGGTCGGCGATGATGGAGCAGGACGATCTCAGCGCCGCGGTACGTCGCGTGCTGCTGGGGGAGAATAAGGTCTGCGGCCTGACGCGTCCACAGGATGCCGCCGCGGCTTATGAAGCGGGCGCCATTTACGGCGGGCTGATCTTCGTTGAAACCTCCCCGCGCAACGTGACCGAGGCGCAGGCGCGCGAGGTGATCGCCGCCGCCCCGTTACAGTATGTGGGCGTCTTCCGTAATGGTGCCATCGAACAGGTGGCTGCCACGGCAGAGTCGCTTTCCCTGGCCGCCGTCCAGCTGCACGGCAGCGAAGATCAGGCGTATATCGATGCCCTGCGTGAAAGGCTTAAACCGCAAGTGCAAATCTGGAAAGCGATGAGCGTGACCGACACCCTGCCGCCGCGCGCGCTGCAGCATGTTGATAAGTATGTTCTGGATAATGGCCAGGGCGGGACCGGGCAGCGTTTTGACTGGTCGCTGCTCCAGGGCGAGAAGCTGGATAACGTCCTGCTCGCCGGGGGTTTAAGCCCCGATAACTGCGTTGAGGCCGCCAAAGCGGGCTGCGCAGGTCTCGATTTTAATTCAGGCGTTGAGTCGCAGCCGGGCATAAAAGATGCCAGCAAACTGGCTTCGGTGTTCAAAACGCTGCGTGCATACTAAGGAAGAGAAGATGACCACATTATTAAATCCCTATTTTGGTGAGTTTGGCGGCATGTATGTACCGCAAATCCTGATGCCCGCCCTGCGCCAGCTTGAAGAGGCGTTCGTGAGTGCGCAAAAAGATCCGCTCTTCCAGGCTGAGTTCACCGATCTGCTGAAAAACTATGCCGGACGTCCGACGGCTCTGACCAAATGCCGCAACCTGACGGAGGGGACGAACACCACCCTGTATCTGAAGCGTGAAGATCTGCTCCACGGCGGCGCGCATAAAACCAACCAGGTGCTGGGTCAGGCGCTGCTGGCAAAACGGATGGGTAAAACCGAAATCATTGCCGAAACCGGGGCCGGTCAGCACGGCGTGGCTTCGGCGCTGGCCAGCGCCCTGCTCGGCCTGAAATGCCGCATCTACATGGGGGCAAAAGACGTTGAGCGTCAGTCGCCGAACGTCTTCCGTATGCGTCTGATGGGCGCGGAAGTGATCCCGGTGCACAGTGGCTCGGCCACCCTGAAAGATGCCTGTAACGAGGCGCTGCGCGACTGGTCCGGTAACTATGAAAACGCCCACTATATGCTCGGTACCGCCGCGGGCCCGCACCCGTTCCCGACCATCGTGCGTGAATTCCAGCGCATGATCGGCGAAGAGACCAAAGCGCAGATCCTCGAAAAAGAGGGGCGCCTGCCGGATGCGGTGATCGCCTGCGTGGGCGGTGGCTCTAACGCCATCGGCATGTTTGCTGACTTCATCGACGATACCCGTGTGGGGCTGATCGGCGTTGAACCTGCTGGTCACGGGATTGAAACCGGCGAGCACGGTGCGCCACTGAAGCATGGCCGCGTGGGCATCTACTTCGGCATGAAAGCGCCGATGATGCAGACCGACGAAGGCCAGATTGAAGAGTCGTACTCCATCTCTGCCGGGCTGGACTTCCCGTCCGTGGGGCCGCAGAACGCTCACCTGAACAGCATCGGTCGCGCCGAGTACGTCTCAATTACCGATGACGAAGCGCTGGAAGCGTTCAAGACCCTGTGCCGTAAGGAGGGGATTATCCCGGCGCTGGAGTCTTCCCACGCCCTGGCCCATGCCCTGAAAATGATCAAAGAGAACCCGGAAAAAGAGCAGCTGCTGGTGGTCAACCTTTCCGGTCGCGGTGATAAAGACATCTTCACCGTTCACGATATTCTGAAAGCACGAGGGGAAATCTGATGGAACGTTACGATAACGTGTTTGCTGAACTTAAGGCCCGCAAGGAAGGCGCGTTTGTTCCCTTCGTCACGCTGGGCGACCCCTCTCCGGAGCAGTCGCTGAAAATCATCGACGCCCTGGTTGAAGCGGGCGCCGACGCGCTGGAGCTGGGCATCCCCTTCTCCGATCCGTTGGCCGATGGCCCGACCATTCAGAGTGCCACCCTGCGCGCCTTTGCCGCAGGCGTGACCCCGACCCAGTGCTTCGAGATGCTGGCAACCGTCCGTCAGAAATACCCGGCGATGCCCATCGGCCTGCTGATGTACGCTAACCTGGTCTTTAACCGCGGCATTGACGAGTTCTACGCCGAGTGCGCGCGCGTGGGCGTGGATTCGGTGCTGGTCGCCGATGTCCCGGTCGAGGAGTCTGCCCCGTTCCGCCAGGCGGCGATGCGTCACAACGTTGCGCCGATCTTTATCTGCCCACCGAATGCCGATGATAGCCTGCTGCGCCAGATCGCCTCCCACGGTCGCGGCTATACCTATCTGCTGTCGCGCGCCGGCGTTACCGGTGCGGAGAACAAAGCCGCCCTGCCGCTGCACCATCTGGTGGAAAAACTGACGGAGTACAATGCCGCACCGCCGCTGCAGGGCTTTGGTATTTCAGCGCCTGAGCAGGTGACCGCGGCGCTGGGTGCCGGGGCGGCCGGGGCGATTTCCGGCTCGGCGATCGTCAAAATTATCGAGAACAATGTCGATAAGCCTGAACAGATGTTGAGCGAACTGAAGGCCTTTGTCAGCGCCATGAAAGCCGCCACCCGTCCGCAGTAAAAGAGTCGCCGTCTGGTTTTTTACCAGGCGGCTTTACGCATAAATTGATCCCTTCGATCTTTAACGCAGTTAATCCTTTTCAAACGCGATTCCCGGCGTATCATCCTCACGTTTTATAACACTTCCTCCTTAAACCTTCTGAGTTCAGAGGCTTAACTATGTCATGGCAATACTTTAAGCAGACTTATTTAATTAAGTTCTGGTCACCTGTTCCTGCCGTTATCGCTGCCGGGATCCTCTCCACCTACTATTTTGGTATCACCGGCACCTTCTGGGCGGTTACGGGTGAATTTACCCGCTGGGGCGGGCAGTTGCTGCAACTGGCGGGCGTTCACACCGAAGCGTGGGGTTACTTCAAACTCATTCATCTTGATGGCTCCCCACTCACACGTATCGACGGCATGATGATCATCGGTATGTTCGGCGGCTGTTTTGCTGCCGCACTCTGGGCAAACAACGTCAAGCTGCGCATGCCGCACAGCCGGATCCGCATCGCCCAGGCGGTGGTTGGCGGTATCATCGCCGGGTTTGGCGCACGGCTGGCGATGGGCTGTAACCTTGCGGCTTTCTTCACCGGGATCCCGCAGTTCTCCCTCCACGCCTGGTTTTTTGCTCTCGCCACCGCCGTCGGCTCGTACTTCGGCGCGCGCTTTACCCTGCTGCCCCTGTTCCGTATTCCGGTCAAAATGCAAAAAGTGAGCGCCGCCTCGCCGTTAACGCAGAAGCCGGATCAGGCCCGTCGTCGCTTTCGTCTCGGTATGCTGGTCTTCTTCGGCATGCTGGCCTGGGCGCTCTGTACCGCGCTGAACCAGCCGAAGCTCGGGCTGGCGATGCTGTTCGGTGTCGGCTTTGGTCTGCTGATCGAGCGGGCACAGATCTGCTTTACCTCCGCGTTTCGCGATATGTGGATCACCGGACGCACCATGATGGCGAAGGCGATAATCGCCGGGATGGCGGTGAGCGCCATCGGGATCTTCAGCTACGTCCAGCTGGGTGTCGCGCCTAAAATCATGTGGGCCGGGCCAAACGCCGTTATCGGCGGGCTACTGTTTGGCTTTGGGATTGTGCTGGCGGGCGGCTGCGAGACCGGGTGGATGTACCGCGCGGTGGAAGGCCAGGTGCACTACTGGTGGGTTGGTCTGGGTAATGTGATTGGCTCGACCCTGCTGGCTTACTGGTGGGATGATTTATCCCCCGCGCTGGCGACCAACTGGGACAAGGTTAATCTTCTCAACACCTTTGGCCCGCTGGGTGGATTGCTGGTGACCTACATTTTGCTGCTGGTCGCCTTTTTGCTGGTGCTGGCGCAGGAGAAACGCTTCTTCCGCCGCGCTGCCATGAAAACTGACATTCGTGAGGAAGCCGCATGAAAGCGATCGTTCCCGACTACCGCCTCGATATGCTGGGTGAACCTTGCCCGTACCCGGCGGTTGCCACGCTTGAGGCGATGCCGCAACTGAAAAAGGGCGAGATCCTGGAGGTGGTGAGCGACTGCCCTCAATCCATCAACAATATTCCCCTGGACGCCAGAAACCACGGCTATACGGTACTGGATATTCAACAGGATGGGCCGACCATCCGCTATCTCATCCAGAAGTAATAAGAGGGTGGCGCCAGGCCACTCTTTCTTAAGTATTAATCCCATTTTCTCCAGGATATCCCTGTTGAGTCTATGCTTAACATTGACTACAAAAGGAGAACGTTATGTCAGACCAAAATCTTGATAATGATGCACAATATGCAGGTGAAAAAGCGAAGAACAAACTGGATGAATTCGCCGGCGCTGCGCAGCAGCAGTTTGGCGAGGCCGTTGATTCGCCAAAACATCAGCTGAAGGGTGCCGGGCGCAAATATGCTGCACAGGCAAGCGACGTTGTTACTGATGTTACCGACGCAGTAAAAAATAACCCTCTTACCGGCCTGATCGCCGCGGGTGCGGTGGGTATTGTTCTTGGCCTGCTGTTAGGGCGTAAATAAAAAAAGGCCCCTCGGGGCCTTCTTATTTTCAGAAGCGGTATCCCGCCGAGAACATAAACACCCACGGATCCAGACGGGTATTGATATTTTGCTGCTGATCCCCCGCCTTAAAGCGCACCTCGGTGTCGATATCCATGTACCAGACCGACATATTAATCAGCCAGTCGCGGTTGATAAGGTAATCCAGCCCCACCTGCCCCGCCATACCCCATGAATCTTTCAGGCTCAGATCGGAAAGGCCAGCCGCTTTACCGGTGTCGTTAAACTTCTCATCAAAGAAGGTGGTGTAGTTGACCCCGGCGCCAACGTAGGGGCGAACCTTGCTGCCTGCATCACCGAAATACCACTGGGCCATCAGGGTCGGCGGCAGATGGTGAACCGTGGCGATATCCCCGGTTGGGCCCGTACCGACTTTATGGCGAAACGGCGTGGCCGCCAGCAGTTCAACGCCGACGTTGTCGGTCGCCATCCAGGTAAAGGTCATCCCCGCCTGGGTATTGTTACTGACGTTAAAACCGCCCAGACCCAGAACATTGTCCGAGCCTTCCGTTGGACGCACCGTCGCCGTCCCGAGACGGAAAAAGAACTCACCTGCTTCGTGAGCCATTGCGCCGCCGGAAAGCGTACTCAGAATCAGTGCTGCCACCGCTGCTTTTTTCATATCCATTCCCTCGTTATGGTTTTATTCAGGAACGCAATATACCTACAAATGATTAATAAGTGATCTTGCATTGATCACACTAAATTCAGTGATTTAACATTCATTGATCTAAATTAATTTTTTTCACAACTGGCAAAAATTGGTAGGCAGGGTCTGGATCAATTTTGCCATTTCGGACACAAAACGCCCCGCTTGCCCACAACCGCGCAAAATGGCAGCGACGCATTACGGGCGCTTTACAAAGATATGCTTTTCCATACAAGGCTTGATACTGCCACCGTACACTTATCCAGGGTACAATTGCCCGCTAATTAACACCTGCAATACTCAAGGAGAGTGCATGTCTATCACGGCGAAGTCTGTCTACCGTGACACGGGGAATTTTTTCCGCAATCAGTTCGTTACCTTTTTACTGATCGCCTTGTTGTGCGCATTTATCACGGTGGTACTTGGTCATGCTTTTTCGCCGAGTGAGGAGCAAATTGCCAGCCTGAGCGAAGGCGATCAAATCGCCAGCAGCGTTGGTCTGTTTGAGATGGTGCAGAACATGACCCCGGAACAGCAGCAGATCCTGTTGCGGGCTTCTGCGGCCTCGACCTTTTCCGGTCTTATCGGCAATGCCATTCTGGCTGGCGGCGTGCTGCTGATGATCCAGCTGGTCTCTGCCGGGCAGCGCGTCAGCGCGCTGCGGGCGATAGGTGCCAGCGCGCCGCTGCTGCCCAGGCTGTTTATTCTGATCTTTTTAACCACCATGCTGGTGCAATTAGGGATTATGCTGGTTGTGGTACCGGGCGTGCTGTTGGCGATTGTGCTCGCCTTCGCCCCCGTCATGGTGGTGCAGGACCGCATGGGCATTTTTGTCGCCATGCGTAGCAGTATCCGGCTTGCATGGTCTAATATGCGTCTGGTCGCGCCAGCGGTAATGAGCTGGCTGCTGGCGAAAACTCTGCTGCTGCTGTTTGCACCCAATCTTGCCGTTCTGACGCCTAACGTCGGTGCTGTTGTGGCAAATACCCTGAGCAACCTCATCTCCGCTGTCTTGCTCGTTTATTTGTTCCGCCTGTACACGTTAATTCGCCAGTAATTTTTCTGACGGCCTGTTCAGAACGTACAGGCCATCGCTGATAGATGGAATCGAAGAATGAAGCAGTTTCTTGATTTTTTACCCCTGGTTGTCTTTTTTGCTTTTTATAAGCTGTATGACATTTACGCCGCGACCACTGCCCTGATCGTCGCCACCGCAGTCGTGCTGATTTACAGCTGGGTGCGCTACCGCAAGGTTGAAAAAATGGCCCTGATCACCTTTGTGCTGGTGGCCGTCTTCGGCGGGCTGACCGTCTTTTTCCACAACGATGAGTTCATCAAATGGAAAGTGACCGTCATTTACGTGCTGTTTGCCGGTGCCCTGCTGTTCAGCCAGTGGGTGATGAAAAAGCCGCTTATCCAGCGCATGCTGGGTAAAGAGCTGGCGCTGCCGCAGGCGGTCTGGTCGCGCCTGAATATCGCCTGGGCGGTGTTCTTTATTCTCTGTGGTCTGGCGAATATCTATATCGCTTTCTGGCTGCCGCAGAATATCTGGGTCAACTTTAAAGTCTTTGGTCTGACCGCCTTAACGCTGATTTTCACCCTCCTGAGCGGCATCTATATCTATCGCCCCATGCCGCAGGACGACAAGCAGTAATCCTTCCGCCAGGCTTGATAAGCCTGGCGTTTTTCTTCTGTTCTCTCCGGCAGCAAATCATAGTAGCATCCCGCCTGAAGTCCTCCGTAATAAGTAGAGTTCATAATGACAACAACGAACGCCCCGCAGGGCGAACTGGTTTTACGCACACTTGCAATGCCCGCCGACACCAATGCGAACGGCGATATTTTTGGCGGCTGGTTAATGTCGCAGATGGATATGGGCGGGGCGATCCTCGCTAAAGAGATTGCCCATGGCCGCGTGGTGACGGTCCGGGTTGATGGTATGACCTTTCTGCGGCCTGTCGCGGTGGGTGATGTGGTCTGCTGTTACGCGCGTTGCGTAAAGCGGGGAAATACCTCGGTGTCGATCAATATCGAAGTGTGGGTGAAGAAGGTTTCTTCGGAACCTATCGGCCAGCGCTATAAGGCCACCGAAGCGCTCTTTATTTACGTGGCGGTGGATAGCGAAGGTAAACCGCGCGCATTACCGCAGGCATAAAAAAAGCCTCCCAGTTGGGAGGCTTTTTTCATTATTCCATCTGTGCCCCGCCGTTGAGGCGGAAAACAATATTGACGATGAGTCCACTGCCTGGCTTACCGGCTTCGTAGCGCCATTTACGCATCGCGTTTTTCACATCACGCTCGAACATGTTTGACGGCTGCGCGGAGAGGATCTGGACATTATCCACACGTCCGTCGGCGGTGACGTCAAATTTCACCCGCACACGCCCTTCAATACGCAGAGCCTGCGCGCGCGACGGATATTGCGGCTGGTTACGGCTCAACGCACGTGGACCCGGCGGCGCCGCCGGAACCGGCTTAGCGGTAACTGGCGCGGAGTTCATGACCGGGCGAGCCGGGGCTGCGCGCTCAACGGGCTGCGTGGTACGTGGCTCAACCGGGCGCTCTTGACGCTTCGGACGCTCTTCCACCTTTTTCACCGGCTTCGGTTTCGGCTTCGGTTTTGGCTTGGGCTCCGGTTTGTGGATCACCACAGGCGCTTCTTTTGGCGGCTCAGGAACAACTTCAGGTTCTGGTTCCGGCTCGGGTTCGGGCTCTGCAACAGGCTCCGGTGGAGGCGCGACCTGTACGGGCTCCAGCTCCGCAGGCGTTACCATGGTCACCGAAATCGGCTGCGCGGGCGCTGGCATTTCAATAACCTGATGTACCGATGTGTAAAGCAGACCCGCCACCACGGCTCCGTGAATTCCGACGGACAACAGCGTCGGCCAGGGAAAGCGGCGAGGTAAATTGAGGGTCATTGAAGTCATAATCGTTTCAGTTAAAAAGCCAGGCCCTGATTTTTAATGCAAATAGCAA
>NZ_JBBCPK010000123.1:0-9477 GCF_037150775.1 Leclercia sp. M50 | reverse complement strand
GTCATCATGCAGGAGCTGGCATGGAAACTGACCAACCGTTTGATCCATGCCCCAACCAAATCACTTCAACAGGCTGCCCGTGACGGGGACGACGAACGCCTGAATATTCTGCGCGACAGCCTCTGGCTGGAATAGCGCGCCAAACCATTTTATAATTAAAAGGTGCACTTACGCCTATGAAGCCCTCTATTGTCGCCAAACTGGAAGCGCTGCACGAGCGCCATGAAGAAGTTCAGGCGCTGCTCGGCGATGCCGCGACCATTGCCGACCAGGAACGTTTCCGCGCCCTGTCGCGCGAATATGCGCAATTAAGTGACGTTGCGCGCTGCTTTACCGACTGGCAGCAGGTTCAGGAAGATATTGAAACCGCGCAGATGATGCTCGACGACCCGGAAATGCGCGAGATGGCGCAGGAAGAGTTGCAGGAGGCGAAAGTCCGCTCCGAAGAGATGGAACAGCAGCTTCAGGTGCTTCTGCTGCCAAAAGATCCGGACGATGAACGCAACGCCTTTGTCGAAGTCCGCGCCGGAACCGGCGGGGATGAGGCGGCCCTGTTTGCCGGGGATCTGTTCCGCATGTACAGCCGCTACGCCGAGTCGCGTCGCTGGCGTGTGGAGATCATGAGCGCCAACGAAGGCGAACATGGTGGCTATAAAGAAGTGATCGCCAAAATCAGCGGCGAGGGCGTATATGGTCGCCTGAAATTTGAGTCCGGCGGCCATCGCGTCCAGCGCGTCCCTGCCACCGAATCCCAGGGGCGTATCCACACCTCCGCCTGCACCGTGGCGGTGATGCCCGAGCTGCCGGAAGCTGAGCTGCCGGACATTAACCCGGCGGATCTGCGTATCGATACTTTCCGCTCCTCCGGCGCGGGCGGTCAGCACGTTAACACCACCGACTCCGCGATCCGTATTACCCACCTGCCAACCGGCATCGTGGTGGAGTGTCAGGACGAACGTTCCCAGCATAAAAACAAAGCCAAAGCGCTCTCGGTGCTGGGTGCCCGTATCCATGCCGCAGAGATGGCGAAACGCCAGCAGGCGGAAGCCTCAACCCGTCGCAACCTGCTGGGCAGCGGCGATCGCAGCGATCGCAACCGCACCTATAACTTCCCGCAGGGTCGCGTGACCGATCACCGCATCAACCTGACCCTCTATCGTCTGGATGAGACGATGGAAGGCAAACTGGATCTGCTGATCGAACCTATCGTGCAGGAGTACCAGGCCGACCAGCTGGCAGCGCTGGCAGAGCAGGATTAATGGATTTTCAGCACTGGCTACAGCAGGCGATACGTACGCTGGCGGGGGGCGAAAGCCCCCGTCGCGATGCGGAGGTCCTGCTGGAGCATGTGACGGGCAAAGCACGCACCTGGATTCTCGCCTTTGGCGAAACAGCGCTTACCGCCGATCAGCAAAGAGAGCTTGATGCACTCCTCGCCCGGCGCAAAACCGGCGAGCCGGTAGCGCACCTGGTGGGCGAGCGTGAGTTCTGGTCGCTGCCGCTCTATGTCTCTGCTGCAACGCTAATTCCCCGTCCCGATACCGAATGCCTGGTGGAGCAGGCGCTGGCGAGATTGCCCGCCACCCCCGCGCGCATTCTGGATCTCGGCACCGGCACCGGGGCCATCGCCCTGGCGCTGGCCAGCGAGCGTCCGGACTGTCAGGTGACGGCAGTAGATCTCATGCCCGATGCGGTGGCGCTGGCACAGCGTAACCTTGAGCGCCTGGCGTTAAAGAATGTGACCGTGCAGCAGAGCAGCTGGTTTACCGCTCTTGCTGACCAGCAGTTTGAGATGATCGTCAGTAACCCGCCCTATATCGATGAGTGCGATCCGCATCTCAGCGAAGGGGATGTGCGCTTTGAACCGCGCAGCGCGCTGGTTGCGGCGGATCACGGACTGGCAGATCTCAGCCATATTATTATCCAGTCTCGCCAACACCTGGCCAGCAATGGCTGGCTGCTGCTGGAGCATGGCTGGACGCAGGGCGAAGCGGTGCGCAATCTCTTCCTGCAGGCCGGTTTTGCCCAGGTTGAAACCTGTCGCGACTATGGCGGCAACGAGCGCCTGACCGTGGGCAAGTGGCATGAATAGCTTCTCTGTACTGATCGCCCTGCACCTGACGGCAGTCGTCCTGACCGTCACTTTTTTTGCGCTGCGTTACTGGTGGCGTTACAGCAATAATGCCCTTATCAACGCGCGCTGGGTGCGGGTTCTGCCGCACTGCATCGACACCGTGCTGTTTCTTTCCGGCGCGGGGTTGATGTGGGTGACCGGTTATCTGCCGTTTACAGATGAAGGGTCATGGCTGACTGAAAAGCTGTTTGGCGTTATCATCTACATCGTTTTGGGTTTTATTGCGCTGGGGCGTCATCGTCCGCGCAGCCAGCAGGCGGGGTTTGTTGCCTTTCTGCTGGGGCTGGTGGTGCTGTACATCATCATTAAACTCGCCACCACAAGAATACCGATACTGGGGTAAGTCATGGAGTCCTTGGCCGATTTCGAATTTAACAAAGTGCCGCTGTGCGATGGAATGATTAAGGTATCAGAGATGATCCGCGATGATTTCATTTCACAATACGTCTACGATGAACTGGAGAAACTGGTGAGTCTGGCGCGTGAAGAGATTAATCAGGCGCGCCCTCAGGAATGGCAACTGGAGAAACTGATTGAGCTTTTTTATGGTGAGTGGGGCTTTTGCGATACGCGTGGCGTGTATCGGCTCTCCGACGCGCTGTGGCTCGATCAGGTACTGAAAAACCGTCAGGGCAGCGCTGTCTCCCTGGGGGCGATTTTATTATGGGTGGCGCACCGTCTTGATATTCCGCTGGTGCCGGTCATCTTCCCGACGCAGATGCTGCTGCGCGCCGAGTGGCTGGACGGCGAGATGTGGTTAATCAATCCCTTTAATGGCGACACGCTTGACGATCACACGCTGGATGTCTGGCTGAAGGGCAACATCAGCCCGATGGCGGAACTCTACAACGAAGATCTGGACGAAGCGGATAACGCCGAGGTGGTTCGCAAGCTGTTGGACACCCTGAAGTCAGCGCTGATGGAAGAGCGGCAGATGGAGCTGGCCTTGCGTGCCAGTGAGGTGCTGCTGCAGTTTAACCCGGAAGATCCTTACGAGATACGCGATCGCGGCCTTATCTACGTGCAGCTTGAGTGTGACCACGTTGCGCTGAATGATTTGAGCTATTTTGTTGAGCAGTGTCCGGAAGATCCGATCAGCGAAATGATCCGCGCGCAGATTAATTCCATCGCGCACAAACAGATTACACTGCATTAATCTTAATTCCGATTCACCCCTGAATAAGGCGATCCTATGAAACAAAAAGTGGTTAGCATTGGCGATATCAACGTGGCGAACGACCTGCCGTTCGTGCTGTTCGGCGGCATGAACGTACTGGAATCCCGCGACCTCGCGATGCGTATCTGCGAACACTACGTCACCGTGACCCAGAAGCTGGGTATCCCGTATGTGTTTAAGGCCTCTTTTGACAAAGCCAACCGCTCCTCTATTCGCTCTTACCGTGGCCCGGGCCTCGAAGAGGGGATGAAAATTTTCCAGGAGCTGAAGCAGACCTTTGGCGTAAAAGTGATCACCGACGTCCATGAAGCAAGCCAGGCGCAGCCTGTGGCAGACGTGGTTGACGTGATCCAGCTGCCCGCGTTCCTCGCCCGTCAGACCGATCTGGTCGAAGCGATGGCGAAAACCGGCGCCGTCATCAACGTGAAAAAACCACAGTTCGTCAGCCCAGGCCAGATGGGGAACATCGTCGATAAGTTTATCGAAGGCGGTAACGACCAGGTGATCCTCTGCGACCGTGGTTCCAACTTCGGTTATGACAACCTGGTGGTGGACATGCTGGGCTTCAGCGTGATGAAAAATGTCTCTAACCAGTCGCCGGTCATCTTCGACGTGACCCACGCTCTGCAGTGCCGCGACCCGTTTGGCGCAGCCTCAGGCGGCCGTCGTGCTCAGGTTACCGAACTGGCGCGCGCCGGTATGGCGACCGGTCTGGCGGGTCTGTTTATCGAAGCGCATCCGGATCCTGCCAACGCCAAGTGCGACGGCCCATCCGCGCTGCCGCTGGACAAGCTGGAGCCGTTCCTGAAGCAGATTAAGGCGATTGACGATCTGGTCAAGAGCTTTGAAGAGCTGGATACGTCCAACTAATTTGATGAAAGAAAAAACCCGCCGAGGCGGGTTTTTTTATGCGCTTATTGCCGGGTGGCGCTGCGCTTACCCGGCCTACAAAACCCGTAGGCCCTGCAAGCGAAGCGCCGCTGGGCAAAGGACTAGGCAAATATCGTCATCAGATAGGCCGCAAACAATGCCAGGTGCGCCGCACCGTTGAGCACGTTGGTGCGCCCGGTGGAAAATGAAATCTGGCACAGCAGCAGCGACGCCACCATCACAATCATCTCCGGTGCGCCAAGGCTAAACATCAACTCGTTACCGGTAAGAAGGGCAATCAGCGTCACCACCGGCACGGTCAGGGAGATGGTCGCCAGCACCGAGCCAAAGAAGAGGTTCATGGCACGCTGCACCTGGTTATTCAGCACGGCACGTAATGCCCCCAGCCCTTCCGGGGAGAGGATCAGCAGCGCCACCAGGAAGCCGGTAAAGGCCACCGGCGCGTTCATCGCCGTCAACAGCGTCTCCAGCGGTGCGGCATTCATCTTAGTAACCGCAATGACCGCAATCAGATGCACCACCAGCCAGACCGTATGCCACAGGCTGCTGTGCGCGGACGGCTTGCCGTGGTGCGGGTCATCGTCGTCGCTCTCATCTTCATGCTCATAGACGAAGAGACTCTGGTGCGTTTTGGTCTGGATCAGCAGAAACACGCCGTACATCGCCGCAGAAATCAGCGCCACAAGCAGGGCCTGGCCGGTAGTGAAATTGGCCCCCGGCAGTGCCATCGGGAATACCAGCACGATAATCGCCAGCGGAAAGAGGGCGATCAGATACTGCTTAATACCAAACAGGTTCAGATATTGTGTCGCGAATTTGCGCCCGCCCAGCAGCAGCGAGAAGCCGACCAGTCCGCCGGTGACAATCATAATGATGGAGTAGAGCGTATCGCGCATCAGGGTAGGTGCTGCGTCACCGGTCGCCATCAGAGCGGAAATAAGGCTCACTTCGAGAATAACGACGGAAAGACTTAAAATCAGGGAACCGTAGGGTTCGCCCAGGCGGTGGGCCAGCACGTCGGCATGGCGTACAACGCTAAAAGCACTGCTCAGAATACCCACAAGGGCAAGAATATTAATCCCGATGACCACTGGCAGTGACTGCGCGCTTCCCCAGAAGAACAGCACGGCCAGGGCCAGCACCGGGAAAATGAGAGACGTCTCCTTATGACGGGTTTTCACCGTCTCGTGTGCGGTTGTCATGTAATTCTCCGTTTTGGCAGGTGCTTGTAATTATAGACAGAAAGTGAGGAGCTTAAATTAACAGATCGCCGTTAATCTCTGAGTATCTTTTACTTAATTTTACGGTACAGGGGAATTATTACACGAGAGCGTCATAATAATATATTTTTGTTAAATAGGGTCTTAATAACAGTAGATTAAGAAACTGAAATCCAGGATTATCGATTCGACTGGAAGCCTTCGGCATTGTCGACCACACTTATTAAGTGAATAAAAAGAGGGGGTTGCTATGCCATACAAATCGAAAACTGATTTACCGGATAACGTTAAGAACGTACTGCCTGCCCACGCGCAGGATATCTACAAAGAAGCCTTTAACAGCGCCTGGGATCAGTACAAAGATAAAGAGGACCGCCGGGGCGATGACAGTCGTGAGGAGACCGCACACAAGGTGGCCTGGGCGGCGGTGAAGCAGGATTACGAAAAGGGAGACGATGATAAGTGGCACAAGAAGAAATAGTCATTGCTTAGTTGGCTGTGCTTAATAGTTTGCACCGTCGGCTTTGACTTTTAAGGCGGTCGGCCTCGCGCTCTGTTGCACCCGGCGAGATTATTGCATATCGTCACCCTACTGCTTTCTAATTGAGCAGTAAAAGGACCCGGAAGGTTCATAAAGTGAGGGCAGGGATGCAGGCAGTGGCGGAGGTGCAATATGTTAACGCGTGATTTTCTTATGAAGGCCGACTGCAGAACGGCCTTTGGTGCGATCGAAGAGTCGCTTCTGTGGTCAGCCGAGCAACGCGCAGCGTCGCTGGCTGCGACCCTGGCCTGCCGTCCGGACAACGGTCCGGTATGGCTTTTCGGCTACGGTTCCCTGATGTGGAACCCGGCGCTGGAGTATGTTGAATCGGCAACCGGGACGCTTCCGGGCTGGCATCGTGCCTTCTGTTTGCGCCTGACCGCCGGACGCGGCAGCGCCTGCCAGCCAGGCCGTATGCTTGCACTGAAAGAGGGCGGACGCACCACCGGCGTGGCCTACCGTCTGCCGGATGCGACCCTGGAAGAGGAGCTGGCGCTGCTGTGGAAGCGTGAGATGATCACTGGCTGCTATATGCCGAGCTGGTGTCGGCTGCAGCTGGATGATGGACGCACCGTTAACGCCCTGGTCTTTATTATGGATCCGCGCCATCCGCTGTTTGAGGCCGACACGCGCGCGCAGGTCATCGCCCCGCTGATTGCCGCCGCCAGCGGCCCGCTTGGCACCAACGCACAATATCTCTTCTCACTCGATCAGGAGCTGACGCGTCTCGGCATGCAGGATGATTGTCTGAACGAGCTGGTGTCGCGGGTGCGGGCACTGCTGGATAACGAATCGCCGGAAAGCCAGCTGCGCCCCGGCTTTGCCTGAAAAAAAGCCCGGTGACAGTGCGCCACCGGGCGAAGAATGATCAGGCTGCGACGTAGCTGATGGAGTGCTCAAGCGACTGGCTGTGGCTGTCGATGAGCACCTCCCAGGTTCCGGTATAAGGCACCGTCAGCCAGGCGTTGTCTCTGTCCTGTACGCTTAAAATATCTGCCTGCGTTTTGCGTGGTGCTTTATTACTCATCAGATGAATATGACAGCGCTCTGAGCAGCGCACCACTACCGTATCCCCGCCAAACAACTTCAGACTTGCTTTTACCAGTGCCATTTTTTTACCCCGTATCCGAAACAACGCTCTCCTTGCGGCTAATCCTGAGCGTGATGTTGTTCACAATTCACTCATGGCATAACACCAAAGGGGAAGGGCCGGGGTGCTGATTTTGATCAAAAAATGGCGTATGCCTTAAACAAAAATGACAAAATGCCTGAAAGCGCGCAGCGAACATCGCTTTACGCGGCTTTCAGGCAGCGGATTAACATTAAATGCGGAAATGACCGGCGGTTTCAGCGAGGTCGCCTGCCTGACCCTGAAGGGCGCTGGCGGCGGCAGCCGACTGCACCACCAGTTCGGCGTTTTGCTGCACCATGCTGTCCAGATTGAGCACCGCGCGGTTAATCTCCTGAATGCCTTTCATCTGCTCGCTGGTCGCCACGGTGATCTCCCGCATGATCCCCGACATGCTGCCAATGCTGGTGACGATCTCATTCATGCTCTGCCCGGCAAGATGCACATAGCGCGAACCGGTCGCCACGCTGTCGGTGGTGGAGTCGATAAGGCTTTTGATCTCTTTTGCCGCCTGGGCGCTGCGGCTGGCGAGATTGCGCACTTCGCCCGCCACCACGGCAAAGCCGCGCCCTTGCTCACCGGCACGTGCCGCTTCAACCGAGGCGTTCAGCGCCAGAATGTTGGTCTGGAAAGCAATGCCATCAATCACGCTGGTGATGTCGCCAATTTTGGTCGAGGCGGCTTCGATGGACTGCATGGTGGTGATCGCCTGCGACACCACGTTGCCGCCCCGCGTCGCGGCCTCGGCAGCTTTGCCCGCCTGCTCGTTCGCCACGGCGGCAGATTCGGTGGACTGCGCCACGGAGGCGGTGATCTGCTCTACGGCGCTGGCGGTTTCACGCAGGCTGGAGGCGGCCCGCTCGGTGCGTCCAGAGAGATCCTGGTTCCCGGCGGCAATCTCCTGGGCGGCGTTCTTCACCGAGGCGCTGGCGTCGCGCAACTGCACCATCACCACCGCGAGTTTATCGCTGAAGGCGTTAAAGGCATGGGCGATCTGCGCCACCTCATCGTCACCTTTCTCCGGCAGACGCTGGGAGAGATCGTTGGTGCCGTTGGCAATGGCGTGCATCGCATCGCGAATATCTGACAGGCGCTTCAGCAGGCGGGCAATCACGAAATGCACAACCACCGCGCTGAGCAGCACCAGCACAACCAGCGACAGGGAGGAAGCTTTCAGCAGGGTGCGCATACCTGTCGTCGCATCATCGCTGTCAAGCGCGACAATCAGCTGCCACTGGGTACCGGCAATCGGGGTTGCGGAGAAGGTTTTCGCCACGCCGTTGTACTCCCCCTCGGCGCTGTTGCCATTCTTCAGCGCAGCCAGATCGACGCCGCTGATGACCGATTTAAAGGGCTTTAAGGTCAGCTCGGGATCGCTGGCGGCAATGACCGAACCCTCGCTGTCAACCAGCAGCCCGCTGCTGGCTGGCGTCGGATGGATGCCGCGCACGTTGGCGATCACGCTGTCCATCGCCACATCGCCCGCCAGCACCGCTTTCAGCTCGCCGTTCTCTTTCACCGGCACGGCGAAAGTGACCACCAGCTTTTTGGTGCCGGTATCCACATACGGGGCGGTGACGATGGCGCGATCCTCTCTCACCGCCTGCTGATACCACGGACGCACCGTTGGATCGTAGTCGGCAGGTACCCCTTCAGGATTGGAAAACTTCGCGGTTTTGCTGGCGTAGCCGGCATAGACGTTGATAAACCCGCCCGCCTGCGCCAGCTGTTTAAACATCGGTACCGGATCGTCGCTCAGGACGACGTTCTGCAGGGAGTTGATCACCAGCGTCTTGCTGCTGACCCAGTCGGCAATCGCCATGCTGTGGCTGGCGCTGGTGCTGGCCAGTATCGAACGTTGGGACTGTTGATTATCCTGACGCGTGACCTGGAAATTAATCACGGTATTCAGTAAAAGCGCGGCGATCAGACATCCGACCGTCGCCGCAATAATACGAGCGCGAATTGACCTGAACATAATGAAATACCTGCTGTGTTGTTGTAAAAAGCCTATCGGCATCGGGCAGGCAAACTTGAAGCTGGAACCGCGCTCATAAGAAAAAAATATTTTTGTTAATGCATTATTAGAAAGTTAATAGTTTATCCGCGGATAGCGTCCACTGCGCCAGCTCCACCAGGGTGCCAATCTCCACCCCGTCGATCAGCGGCAGGGCGCTGATACCGCGGCCATCGGCGCAGGTTTTGCACAGCTTCACCGGCACGTTCTGCGCCGTCAGGATCTCCAGCATCTGCTGGATATTGTAGCCCTCCGCCGGTTTTTGCCCCCGCAGTCCGGCTGTGACCGCGTCGGACATCAAAAACAGGCGCAGATCCAGGTCGCTCTCCTGCTCGCGTAAGGCAATCGCCAGTCGCAGGCTGTTGAAC
>NZ_JBBCPK010000122.1:0-9632 GCF_037150775.1 Leclercia sp. M50 | reverse complement strand
TTTTCCGGCTGGCTGACGGTGGTGAGGACATAGCCGAAACCGGCACAGCCCGTCTGTTTCACCCCTAACCGCACGCCGAGCATATCTGCCTGTTTGCTCACCAGCTCGCGAATGTGCGCCGCTGCGGCAGGGGTCAGCGATAATCCGCGCCATGCAAAATCTGTCGGATCAAACGTTTCTGAATGCTGTTCCATAAGTCCACCTCATGTATTGCGCCCTCTGGGCATAACACCATGTTAGTGATAATGATTATCACTTCAACCCCTCACTTGCAGGGGCATTCGGCTTAATCGCCCTTTTTGCATACTTTTATTAAGCATAGACCCTGATGACAGGCTTAACAGGCCCGACGGAGATTGTTTAATCTCTTGATAATCTTGATGATTAACAGAACAAATCGACCATAATGGTCAAAAGTTAAAATATGTATAGAAAATGCCTATTTTTGGAATAGCCAGATAGATAAGACGCAAGGACAGAGGATCTCCTGAAGGGCGGTGCCAGGTGAGCCAGGCTCTCCAGGATTGAGGCATGACCTTATTTGGGTACTTTGGGCTAACAGGCAAACCTGCGCCCCAGCAGGTTTTTTCTTTTTGTAAGCGTATTCTGAATCTCAGTCGGAAGGGTGAGGCGAACGCCGCCGGGTGCGCTATGCTTCGGCAAAAGGGCAACATACGGAGGGGAAATGCTCATTGCAGTTGTGACCATCGCCATCGTTGCCGTCGTCATAACCGGTCTGGTTATCCTGTCTGCCATACAGGACATTAACAACGATTACTGAATGCAGAAAAAAGAAAGCCCTTAAGACTACCAGAAGTAATCTTAAGGGCTTCTCGCTCCATCCGGCGCTTATCTCCGGCACTCAATATGGCTTAGCTCTTGAAGGAGCATAGGAATAATCTCATAAACCTTGACGCGCGAATTAACATTTCTTGCGGCCCGCCAGTAAGTTCCCCTTTTTCAAGGTGATAAAAAAGAAAAAAGGCCGCTTTTGCGGCCTTTCGCTTTAGATCACAGCCGTAGTCAGCCGCGACGAGCAGCACAAGCGATTCTGTTCATCCAGGATCTCAATCTCCCAGACCTGATGGCGTGAGCCAGCATGCAGCGCACGGCAGACGCCGCGCACCCTGCCGCTGCGCACGGAACGAATATGGTTGGCATTCACCTCCAGCCCCACCACCTTCTGCTCTCCTTCGGTGCAGAGATAGCCCGCCACCGAGCCCAGGGTTTCGGCCAGCACCACCGACGCACCGCCGTGCAGCAGCCCAAAGGGCTGATGGGTGCGGCTGTCGACCGGCATAGTGGCCTCCAGTTCATCCTCGCCGATACGGGTAAACTGGATATCCAGCAACCCCACCATATTCCCGTCGCCCATGGCGTTTAACGCCTGTAACGTGACAGCCCGTTTCCAGATCATCCCATAATCTCCAGTAAGGCCTGCAGTGGATGGCGCACGCCGTTGCCCTCGACGCGTTTGACCTGGCTGCGGCAGGAGTAGCCGGTCGCCAGGCAGCGGTTGCGCGGCAGGCGCTGCATCGCCTGGTGCCAGGAGAGCTCATAGATCCCCAGCGAGTTCGCATGGTTCACCACCTCGTGCCCGTAGGTTCCGGCCATGCCGCAACAGCCAACGCTGACGCTCTCCAGCTTCGCGCCAAAACGGGCAAAGATGGCCGACCACTGTGCTGGCGCGCCCGGCAATGCGGTTACTTCGGTACAGTGTCCGAACAGATACCACGCCTCGCCGCTGGTCTCCTGGGCGGGTTGCGCATCGAGCATCGTCGGCAGCCACTCATGTACCAGCATGACGTGGAAGTCGCCGCGCTTGTCACCGAGGGTGTGCTTGTACTCATCGCGATAGCAGAGCACCAGCGCCGGATCGACCCCAACCATCGGCATACCCAGCTGCGCCACCCGGTTAAGGAAATCCGAGGTTTTTTGCGCGGTTTTCGCAAAGCGGTTGAGGAAACCTTTGATGTGCTGCGCCTTGCCGTTCGGTGAAAACGGCAGCAGCACCGGCTGGTAGCCTAACCGCTCGGCAAGACGAATAAAGTCCGCTACCACCTGGGCATCGTAATAGCTGGTAAAGGGATCCTGCACCACCAGCACCGTTTTCGCTTTTTGCTCTGCGCTCAGCGCCTCAAGCTGCTCGAGGGTCAGGTTGGCAGAGCGGTGGCCGACCATCTGACGCTGCAGGGAGGGCGTGGAGAGCAGCGGCAGGTCGATCATGCCGATATGCTTCTCGGAAAGTTTACGTACCAGCGGCTGGTTAATAAAGAAGTTAAAGGTGCGCGGCGCGCGGGCCATCAGCGGGGCATAACTCTCCACCGTCGCGACCAGGTGATCGCGCATCGGGCGCAGATACCGGCTGTGATAGAGCTGCAGGAAGCGGGAGCGGAACTCCGGCACGTCGATCTTAATCGGGCACTGGGTAGAGCAGGCTTTACAGGCCAGGCAGCCCGACATCGCCTCTTTCACCTCGTGGGAGAAGTCGTACTCCCCTTTACGCGCATGCCAGCTGTTGCGGGTGCGATCGATAAGGGTGCGCAGGCTGGCGCGTTTCTCCGGCAACTCTTTCTCCAGCGCAAGCGGATCGACGCCGCGTTCGGCCAGCAGACGCAGCCACTCGCGCACCAGCGTCGCACGTCCTTTCGGCGAGTGAATGCGGTTGCTGGTGATCTTCATTGACGGGCACATCGGGCTTTTCGCATCGAAGTTAAAGCACAGGCCGTTGCCGTTACACTCCATCGCCCCGCGCCAGGAGGCGCGCACGGCTATCGGGATCTGGCGGTCAAAGGTGCCACGCTTGACCGCATCCACCTGCATCATCGGGGCGTCGACACCCTCCGGCGGACAGATTTTACCGGGGTTGAGGCGGTTGTTCGGGTCAAAGGCCGCTTTGATTTTGCGCAGCTCGCCATAGAGCTGTTCGCCAAAGAAGGCAGGACTGTACTCTGCGCGGAAGCCCTTCCCGTGCTCGCCCCACAGCAGGCCGCCATATTTGGCGGTGAGCGCCACCACCTCATCGGAGATCTGCTTCATCAGGATCTCCTGCTGCGGATCGCACATATCCAGCGCCGGGCGCACATGCAGCACCCCGGCATCGACATGGCCGAACATGCCGTAGCTCAGGCCGTGGCTGTCGAGCAGAGCGCGGAACTCCACGATATAGTCCGCCAGGTTCTCCGGCGGCACGCAGGTATCTTCAGCAAACGGTATCGGCTTGGCAGCCCCTTTGGCGTTGCCCAGCAGCCCCACCGCTTTTTTACGCATCGCATAGATACGTTCGATGCCAGCGAGATCGTTACACAGTTGCCAGCCAATCACCCCGCCCTCGCCCCGGGCGATAAGTTCGTCCAGCCGCTGGCACAGGGCAGCGACCTGGCTTTCGATAAGCGCTGCGTCATCGCCAGCAAACTCAACAATGTTCAGGCCCAGCATCTCTTTATCGGGCACGTCAGTGATAAGTTCGCTCACCGAGTGCCAGACGATATCTTCCCGCGCCAGGTTGAGCACTTTTGAGTCGACGGTCTCAACAGACAGCGCCCGGGCATCCACCATAAACGGCGCATTACGCAGCGCAGAGTCGAAGGAGTTGTACTTCACATTCACCAGGCGGCGCACTTTTGGCAGGCGGGTGATATCGAGACGCGCTTCAGTGATAAAGGCCAGCGTCCCTTCTGAGCCGGTGAGGATACGGGTCAAATCGAACTGGCTGAGATCGTCATTAAAGACATGACGCAGATCGTAACCGGTCAGGAAGCGGTTCAGTTTCGGGAATTTATCAATAATCAGCTGGCGGTTATCGCGGCAGCGTTCCAGCACGGTGCGGTAGATGCGCCCGGTGGCGGTGTTGTCCTTGCCGAGCGTTTCGGCAAGCTGAACCGGCACAGGCTGGGTATCAAGAATATCGCCGCCCAGCAGAACTGCCCGCACGCCGAGAACGTGATCGGAGGTTTTACCATAGACCAGCGAGCCCTGTCCCGAGGCGTCGGTATTGATCATCCCGCCGAGAGTAGCCCGGTTACTGGTCGACAGCTCCGGGGCAAAAAAATAGCCGTAAGGCTTCAGAAACTGATTGAGTTGATCCTTAATCACCCCGGCTTCCACCCGCACCCAACCCTCTTCCGGGTTGATCTCAATGATGCGGTTCATGTAGCGGGACATATCGACGACGATCCCCGTGTTAAGCGCCTGGCCGTTGGTGCCAGTGCCGCCGCCGCGAGGGGTGAAAATCAGCGAAGCGAAACGCTCCTGGGAGGCCACACGGGCCAGGAGCGCCACATCAGCGGTAGAACGGGGAAAAACGACTGCATCGGGAAGTAGCTGGTAGATACTGTTGTCGGTCGCCATGGTCAGCCGGTCGGCATAACGTGTGGCGGTATCGCCGGTAAAACCCTGTTGCTCCAGTGCCTGCAAAAAATTAAGCACCAGCTGAACGACGCCGGGTGCCTGAGAAATTTGTGGGATCATTACTGTCGACCCTGCCCAATCTTAAGAGTTGTAGATAATCGTTTGCGTTGTGTCTCACATTTTGTATCACATTTTAAACGTATCCGCCCGACAGAATTACAGGCAGAATCTGCCTGTTAAAAATGGCTGAAATCACTAATGATTGTAGTGATGCGGTTTTATGTTCTCGCCGGTTTGCCGGTGTTCTCAAAAGGTAAATTTCATCTATGGTCAATCGACACCAGCCCAGGGACGTTGCACAAGTTTTGCTGTCGGTGCTGTTTCTGGCAATCATGATTATTGCGTGTCTGTGGATTGTTCAACCCTTTATTCTCGGTTTTGCCTGGGCAGGAACGGTGGTTATCGCCACCTGGCCGCTATTTATTCGTCTTGAACGCTTACTGTTTGGTCGCCGGACGCTGGCGGTGCTGGTGATGACGTTACTGCTGGTCCTGCTCTTTGTCATTCCTGTCGCGTTGCTGGTTAATAGCCTGGTCGACGGCAGCGGCCCGCTCATCAGCAGTGTCACCAGCGGCGATATGACGCTGCCGGAGCTGGCCTGGCTCAACGATATCCCGCTGATTGGCGATAAACTCTATGCCGGCTGGCATAACCTGCTGGATATGGGCGGCAGCGCGATTATGGCGAAAGTACGGCCTTATATTGGCGCCACCACCACCTGGTTTGTGGGTACCGCCGCCCATCTTGGCCGCTTCGTCGTGCACTGCGTGCTGATGCTGCTGTTCAGCGCCCTGCTCTACTGGCGCGGCGAGCAGGTAGCGCTGGGCGTTCGCCATTTCGCCACCCGTCTGGCCTCGACACGCGGCGACGCGGCGATGCTGCTGGCGGCGCAGGCCGTGCGGGCCGTGGCTTTAGGTGTGGTGGTGACTGCTCTGGTGCAGTCGGTGCTGGGCGGTGTGGGTCTGGCGATCGCCGGGGTGCCTTACGCCACCCTCTTTACGGTGCTGATGCTGTTAACCTGCCTGATGCAGCTGGGGCCATTGCTGGTTCTGGTCCCGGCGATTGTCTGGCTCTACTGGAGCGGCGATACCACCTGGGGCACCTTCCTGCTGGTGTGGAGCTGCGTGGTAGGCACGATGGATAACGTCATCCGCCCGATTCTGATTCGCATGGGGGCCGACCTGCCGTTGATACTGATCCTCTCCGGCGTTATCGGGGGGCTGATTGCTTTTGGGATGATCGGTCTGTTTATCGGACCGGTACTGCTGGCCGTCTCCTGGCGACTCTTCTCTGCGTGGGTGCACGAGGTCCCGCTGCCGCCGACCGATCCTGCTGTCCTGCTCGCCTCCCTTAACGAAACGGACGAGGTCAACAAGTAACGCTCCCGTTCTGGTGGGTTCGCCCACCAGAATGTTAAGCTCCACTTATCAATTGGGTTTCCCTTAAGCGCTGCTAAAGCCTTTCCTGCGCGTAATTCCTTCAATCTACTTCATAAATTCTTCATGCTTTTTAAACTATTGAGACGAATCTGATCGACGCAAAAATTCCCTATGCCTACTATTAGGTCACGGTTATGAATCAACAACACCTTGATTTATAAGCATGGAAATCCCCTGAGTGAAACAACGAATTGCTGTGTGTAGTCTTTGCCCATCTCCCACGATGGGCTTTTTTTTATCCTGCAAACCAGGCGGGAGAAAAGACTCCCGCCTTTACAGCACCTTAGCTCGCGCTCTTCTCAACCGTGCAGTGACTCACCATACGCCATTCGCAAGGTAATACCCGGGTGTCGCCCGTTGCCTCGACAGTGACCACCTCGCGAATATCCGCCGACGATGCCCCGACCTGCAATTCAAACTCGCCCGGCTCAACCACGCGTTTGCCGTCCCGGCGCGTAAAGTTGAAGAGATCCACAGGCAGGGTAAAGGTGAGCGTGGCGCTTTCACCCGGAGACAGCGTGACGCGCTGGAAGGCTTTTAGCTCCTGCAACGGCCGCACCTGGCTGGCGACTTTATCCCGGACGTAAACCTGGACCACTTCGCTCCCGCTGCGCTCGCCGCTGTTTTTCACGTCGATGCTCAGCGTCACCTCGCCGTCGACGGGCACCCTGCTCTCAGCCAGCCGTGCGGCTCCCCAACTGAAGGTGGTCCAGCCCAGGCCATAGCCAAAGGGATAGCGAGCCCCAAAGTGGAAGGCGAACGGCGTACCGCCGCTTTTCAGCTTGTGGTTGTAGTAGAAAGGCATTGCCCCCGCGCTTTTCGGTACGCTGACCACCAGCCTGCCCTGTGGCTCTGCCCGCCCGGTCAGTACGTCGGCGATGGCCCAGCCGCCTTCCTGACCCGGCGCCCAGGCCATCATCAGGGCCGCTACGCGATCTTCCAGCCCCTGCAGGTTGTATGGCCGCCCTCCCGTCATCACCACGATCACCGGTTTGCCGGTCGCCACCAGCGCCTCCAGCAACTGCTGCTGTACGCCGGGCAGATTCAGGCTGTCCGTATCCGAGCCCTCACCCACGGTGCCGCTCTGGAACAGGCCCGCCAGGTCCCCCACGCATGCCACCACCACATCGCTGTCGTTGGCGACCCGCACAGCCTGCGGGATGAGCTGGGTATCCTGCGAAACCGGCGTCTTCAGCATCTGTTCACCGCTGCTGTCCCCCGGGAAAACCGGGGCTCCCGCCATACGTTTTTCGATGATATGACACCCTTGCGCATACTGAACGTGGGCCTCGCCCAGGTAGTGCTTCAGCGCCTGCAGCGGGGTGGTCACCTGAGCGGTCTCTTCCACCATGTCACTGATGATCAAATGGACCGGGAAGCTGTAGCCGCTTAACAGCGCCAGCGGATCGTCCGCCGTGGGCCCGACCACCGCCACGCGAGGTTTGCCGGAGAGAGGCAGTACGCCGCGGTTCTCCAGCAGGGTGAGCGAGCGTGTCGCCACCTCGCGGGCCACCCGGCGAGTCTCGTCACTTTGCAGATCGATGGCGTTTTCGTCGGCATAGGGATGTTCAAAGAGCCCAAGGCGGAATTTTTCGGTCAGCACGCGGGCGACGATCTCATCCACTTTCTCCATGGCCATCAGGCCCCGCTCCACCGCCCCGGCCAGATGCCGGGCGCAGTCATCTTTTGGCAGTTCGACGTCCAGCCCGGCGTTAAAGGCCAGCGCGGCCGATTCGGCTGCATCGTGAGACACACCATGGTGCTGATGCAACAGACTCACGCCGCCGTAATCCGCCACGATGATGCCGTCAAAGCCCCACTGCTCGCGCAGCACGGTGGTGAGCAGGAAGTGGTCGCTGTGGCCGGGTTGATTATCAATATCGTGATAAGCCGGCATCACTGACCCGGCATTCGCCAGCTTCACCGCCATCTCAAAGGGCAGCAGGAAGGTGTCGTTGAGTTCGCTGAAACCAAGATGGACCGGGGCGTGGTTGCGCGCCCCTTCGCTAAAGGAGTGGCCAACATAGTGCTTGAGGGTCGCCAGCAGATCGCGCTTATCGCCCTGCAAGCCCTTAACATATGCCGTTGCCATCACCCCCACCAGCCACGGGTCCTCGCCAAAGGTCTCTTCTGTTCGTCCCCATCGCACGTCGCGGGAGACGTCCAGCACCGGTGCCAGCCCCTGCTGGCAGCCAACCGAACGAGCCTCGTTACCTATCTGTTCAGCGGCACGCTGCACCAGCTCCGGATCCCAGGTTGAACCGTAGTTCAGTGAGGAGGGAAACAGGGTGGCGTCTTTACACAGCAGCCCCACCAGGCACTCTTCGTGGAACAGCGCCGGTATACCGAGCCGCGTCTCCTCCATCATCATGCGTTGCAGACGGTTAGCGGCGCGCACGCCGGTTCTGGCATCAACAATGTGGGTGCCCAGCGGACGGGTGATCTGCCCGACGCCCAGCTTCAGGCGTTCGCTCAGGGCGGCCTGTTCACTTACGCCGGCAAATTCATCGCTCAAATCGCTACGCTCACGGTGGTTGCCGTTCTCATCGAGGATCAGCCAGTAAGCGTGCATCTGGGCAAATTTCTCTTCCGGGGTCATGCGCGCCAGTAAGTCGGCGACGCGCTCCTGCACGGGACGGCCCGCATCCTTGTAAATAGCAGTCATCAGTTACTCCTGAGTTGCGGAATGAATTGCCGGGCTGAGGTGCCCTGCCTCGTTACGGGTTTCACGTTTGCTGGCGAGTTCACGCGCAATGGTATCCACCAGTCGGCTGTTGAGCTTGTAGACAGCCAGCAGCAGCACCATGCAAATAAACAGGCCGCAGGGGATCAGGGTGAACAAGGCGTTGATCGTAGAGAGCACGTGCGGGGCCTGGGTGGCCTCTCCCGGCGCGTAATCCACCATCCCCAGCACCCAGCCCACCACGGCACCGCCCAGCGCAAGACCAAATTTGATGGCGAACAGCGCGGTAGAGAACACCAGCCCGTCGAGTCGGCGACCGCTGCGATGCTCTTCGTAGTCCACCACGTCCGAGAACATGGTCCACTGGAGCGGCGTGGTCAGGTTTTGTATGAAGCTGAAGATGATATTCAAACCAAAGATCAGCCAGACCTGGGAAGGCGGAATGAAGAAAATCAGCGCGCCAAAAATAACGAAGGTATTAATGGTCCACTGATAAGCGCGAACCCGGTCAAATTTCCCAAGCAGGCGTTCGGATAATAAGGCGCCGCTCAGCGAAGCCACCATCCCAGAGACAATAAAGGCAAAAATCAGTTCGGGGCGCAGCAGAACATATTTCACGTAATACATCGTTGCTGACCCACGCGTGACCACCGCGGTAAGCAGGAGAATATTGAACAGAAAAACGATTCGCCACTGGCTATTTCCGGCCAGCAGTTTTAAATCCGTCAGCATTGAGCCCGAGGTGTCATTACGGGGAGAATAACGTTCGCGGGTCATAAAGAAACAGCAGAAGAATAAGATAATGCCTAATAACCCCATAAGGCTCATGGCATAAAAATAGCCCTTCTGAACGTTATCATTGCCTAAATAAGAGACCAGCGGTAAGGCGATAACCGTGACGATCAGACCGCCGATAAACGACAAACCAAAACGCCAGGATTGCAGGGAGTGGCGCTCGCGCGGATCCAGCGTCAGAGCGCCGGGCATTGCGCAGTAAGGCACGTTAATGGCGGAGTAGATAAGGCTTAAAATAGCGTAGGTTACGCAGGCATAGATAATTTTTGCCGTGGCGCCTACCTCCGGAACATAGAAGGTAATCA
>NZ_JBBCPK010000121.1:0-9665 GCF_037150775.1 Leclercia sp. M50 | reverse complement strand
AAGAAGGCCGCTGTGCGGCTGGATGTCACTCTGTCAAAGGCCATCGCAATGACCTTTTGCACAGTGTTATTTACTGGATTTAATCAGGGGCCAGAGCAGGGCAACCACCCCAGCCACCATCACGCCGTCTGCCAGAATCGACATCATCTTGCTGGTAAAGTCGATTGCCACCACAAGGAACAACAGCACCCCGGCAGCGGCCCAGCGGAGATTGCCGATCACAGATGGTTTTCCAGACGCAGGCCGAGGACGTTGGCGATCTCTTCCAGCACCTTGCGCTCTTCTGGCTCTACTTCACCATCAGCCTCTGCGATGGCCACGGCCACATCGAGAACGTCTTCAGCTTCGCGGGTGTCGTGCTTAACATCTTCAATCTCACGCAGCGCAGCACGGCGACCAATCTTAAAGTTGGTGTCCAGCTGACCGACGATCGTTGCGCTGATGGCGTTGATTTCAGAGGTGAACGCTGCCAGTGATGGCTGATTGCGCAGCACTTGCTCAATCTTCGCCTTTTCTGATGCTTCGCATTCACCATCTGCATAAGCCACCAGGTAAGCAGCGTTAACCACTGCCTGAGCCAGATCGCGCTTTTCGAACTTTTTGATGTCGCTTACTGCTTTACGGGCTTTTTTACCGAAACCGAACATAGTGACTTTCCTTTTAGCGGGTGAGCCAGCGCTCAGGAATGATCGGCCCACAGAGACAGTCACACCGACCGTTCCCTATGGCTCACCCCTGAAAGGCTCTGTGGTTGAATTGCGCCGAGCGTGGCGCGAAGAATTACAGGCATAAAAAAACCCGCACAGAGGCGGGTTTGATGTCGTGCAGGCGTAATATCCCACGATGGAAAGCATACAGGACAACTTTATGCAAAGTCAACGCTATCGTGCAATAAAATGTCGCCATTTGTTCCGAAAACATTAATAAGCTGTGGCCTTCTCGAATTCTACAGCGGCTTGCCGCTCTCCCTGGCGCAGCGTGTCCGCCAGCATTTCATAGAATGGTTTCCAGTTTCGTGACCATGAGGACTGATGGAGATCCGGGAGACGCTTCAGAATGGCTCGGTGTGCCGTGGCAGAAGAGACAACAGAGAAGCCATTACCAGAGCAGCGGCCACAGGTTTTAAACACCGGGGCCCCCTTTTCCTTCGTCGCGGCACGGTCGAGGACCTCGCCTTTACCTCCGCAGCGGCAACGGGCATGGATCACTCTCTTACCTCCACAGGTGCCGCATATACGCTTCACCGTCTCACGCTTGATCTTCGGGGCCACAACTTCAGCGCCGTCTGCATCGAAAATACCAGGGTGCTTGATTACATCCTCGAGCTGGGACATAAAACCGGTACCGCCGCAGCTACTGCACGCCGCGCTGGTGGCCGCCGAACGGGAATAATCAGCAAAGGCAAATTGCGCCAGGACCTGCATGCACCAGCCGAACTCACCACCAGCTGCTTTACGCACGTTCTTTGGAGCGGAATCCATCGCATAACGGGCCAGCGCCTGAACCGCGAGCTGTTCATCTGTTTTGCTGATGCCAGCCTTTCCGAAGAAAGCAGCCAGGCCGAAGCGCGCACGGCTGCTGGTGGTACCAATCGCCGCCATAACATCAGTGCCGGTGAGACGATCCGGAGAGGTTCCTTTTACGTCGTCGCTGATATGCATTCCCTGAGGACTAAAATGTTTAAGTGCTGCTTCCAGTTTCATGCGGCCACCTGCTGTTTTTTATAGAAAACCATTTCACGAACCTGATCGCCGTTCATGAGCATGTCGTTAAAGTCTCCATTATCCGGCCAGTAGATACTGACCTTTTCGAGGTCGTTTTTTGCCATCAAATTGGCATGAGCACATTCCATAGCAGCCGCTAAACCGGTAGCACTGTTGACGTCACGGTCTGCAAAAATGATGAAGTTCTTCACGCCAGCCGGCACACGGAATTTCTTCATGAATCCGCTGGTCATGGTTGCCCAGGTGTTGACCCCGTAAAGCTGGTGCGCTGACAGGGCTGTTTCGATGCCCTCGGCGATGCCCAGCGTGGTGGAAACTGGGAACATACGGATCGCCACCGAACGGGCGTGATCCAGGTAACTTTCTTCCTGAAGTGATTTTTGACGCTTCGCCCCTGATGAATCTTTCAACTGAGCCTTCCGGTTTCCGTCCAGCAAGGTTCTGTGCAGATAGCAAAGCTCGCCCTTGTCATCTGTTGCGAGTGAATACAGGCTCTGGAAAACCTTTCCGCCGTAGCGCTCATGGTCGTTGAATCTGATAGCGTCCTGCGGAAGCTGGTAGACACCACGGGAGCTGAGATACTCAGCGCCGGACGTGCCGCGCAGCGGTGCAAGCTTCGAAAACTTACTGATCACCCTTTTGCGCAGGCTGCCAGCGTTACTGGTGACCGGTATTTTTTCCCGAGCAAAGGTATTGCCGATCAGCTCGTCGATTTCACGGCAGATCTCATTGAAGGGTTTGCCCTGGGTTTGCGTAACCAGTTTTAATCCATCACCGCTGCCGCAGGTACAGATCCAGGTGCCGGCACCGTCACGATCATCGATACGGAACTTACCAATAGAGTCACATAGCGGGCATTTGCCTTTGAAGTGGTTTTTGCCGGTGATCGGCGGAAGCCCATAATGTTCAAAAATCATGGCCCACTGGCCTTTAGCCGCTGCTGCCGTCTTCATGCTTGTTTCCCTAACTGCTGCCTGATTTCGTTAATCGTGTTATGCGCGTGGCGAATACGGGAAGTCGCAGGTTCTGCTGCTACATCCTGCTGGCGTTTAGCCTTCCCTTTCACAAAGGCGATCTGTTTGTGCCTGATGAAGTTCGAAACCGTAGGAGTGATGTCCATCGGGTAGTCGCTCAGGCCGTTGGGCCACTCTCCGAAGCGATCATGAAAAGTGTGCTTACACCACCCATCGCTTACGGGCTTTTTGCCCAAAGATTCACGCTGACGCTGGTAAAACTTAATCTGGCTCCACCAGGCCTGTTTCTCGGCCTTTGTGGGCTGGCGCTGTTCGGTGCCCAGCTTTTTAAGCTTGCGCCCGGTGTCTGTATCGATATCTTCACCGGCCAGCGGCTTGTGTCCGCATTTCGGGCAGACATAGACACCAGCTGGTTTCATGTAATGGCATTGCGAGCACTCGTGTGGCAGCTTCTCTTCGCGTTCTTCAGCTGCGCGGCGCGCGCTTTCTTCCATACCATCTGATTTGCCGGGCAGATCGTCATACTCGATGGAATCCGGATAACCCAGGCGGTGTACGGTGCCGCTGTGATCGAAGATGAGGCAGGACTCTTTGCCCGGCGCGGTGCGCAGACCGCGGCCCAGCGCCTGCAGCCAGCGAATTTCGCTTTTGGTTGGCCTGGCGTAAATAATGCAGCGAACGTCGCTGTCGAACCCGGCCACCAGGACGCCCACGCTGACGATGATCTTTGTAGCGCCGGTTTCAAAGCGATGAACGATGGTCTGGCGATCCTCCACCGGGGTGTCGGCGGTCATAACCTCAGCGTTAACGCCAGCCTGGTTAAACCGGATGGTCAGGAAATTGGCGTGGGCTACGTTCACGCAGAACGCGATTGTCGGCAGATCCCGGCCATGCTCCAGCCAGTTCTGAACGATATCGCCCACCAGCGTGGAGCCGCACATAATCTCGGCCAGCTGCGTCTCGTTGTAATCGCTGCCGAACTCCAGTGATGGAGCCGATTTGACGCCTTTCAGATCCGGCTTAGTGGGCGCGTAGAACTCGTATTTGCTCAGGTCCCCGCGCTGGATCAGCTCGCCGATGGTGGTAGGTTTAATAAGCCGGTCATAGTATTTACCCAGGAACGGTGAAAACGGCGTACCTGACAGGCCAATCACTTTCACGCCTTTAGCGCGCAGACGTTCGATATCCTGCAGGATGCGTTTTTTACGCAGGTGCGCTTCGTCGATTATCAGCAGATCGATGTTGTCAGGGAACACGCGGCGAATAAGCGTATCAGCGCTGGCAATCTGGATTTTCAGAGACGGATCGTAATTCGGATGATCCGCCCAGATATAGCCAATTTCATCACCCGGCAGGCCATATTCAACAAAGCGATTGGCCGTCTGACCGATCAGGATGGTGTATGGTGCGCAGAACAGAACGCGCATGCCGCGGCTGACGAACCCGGCGACAATGAAAGCGGCCAGCCCCGTTTTGCCGCTGCCGGTTGGCGAGTACACCATGAAGGTGTCGTTTGCCTTCCAGTTCCGGCGCAACATATTCAGCGCGCGCTCCTGTGCAAAATTCGGTGTGATCGTCAGCTGCATTGTGCTGCCCCCGCGGTGATGAGATAATAATTTTGTGATGTGGTTTTCATGGATTCCCCTCACATGGCTGGCGGCCTCCCCAAAGGTTGCCAGCCTCCCTTCTTAATCAGTCCTCCTGAAATTCACTCTTCCAGGAAGAACCTTCCTCGTTTCTCTGCGCCTTCAGCTTTCGTACTACCTTGCTGATACGGCCGCTTTTTTTGGTTCAGCCCTTAAGACTGAGATCTACCTAACCAATGGATCTCGCCTGTTGGAAAAGGCCCTATTCCTACCCCTACACCCAATCCCCCCTTACCCCCCTTTCCCTCTTCCCCATAAAAACGTACTACTTCCCTAGTACGTATGGGGATGAGGTTCAGATGGTTGCCAACCTGATCAGGCACCTTTAAGCCTGCATCTGTTCGGGTGCCTTTAAACCCGGAACAATCAAGAACGCGCTTGCATTCCAGCCGGGGGTGGTTCGGCGGTATACCCCTGTAATGCCCTGCCGTGATTCCTTACGAACAGGCGAAGCCGTGTGTTTGCTTCGTGCCTTGCCCGGTTCTCCTTGCGATATGAAACGGGTTCAGCCTCAAACGTTTCCTGATACACAGCTGCGTAACGCTGGATGGCTTTTTGCCGTACTGCTGGCGCCAGGGTTAATAATTGCTGCCTAATCCAATCCGAATCCGCCTGGCTATGACCATCAGGCATAACCAGGTGCTCATTACGGGTGATATCCATCAGGGCTAAACCTTTCGGGATAGAGGATCTGAATTTCTGTCAGCTCCGCGCTGAACAATTTGGCCAGCTTCTCAGCAACTTCCGGAGAAGGCCTCTGTATACCTCGCTCCATTCGACTAAGATTACCGGGGTCGCACTTGATGGATGATGCAACCTCCTGAATGGTCATCTTTGCTTTGAGGCGAGCTTTGCGTAGCGGTGTAGTAAACATGCGCATAACTCCATATGTGTTTAAGACATAATATGCGTGACAAACATATTATGCAAGTTGAGTTGTGTGAGTTGCAAAATTATGTATAAAATACAAATTAAATAACATTTGGCGGGGGTGCTTCGATGAACGTAGGGCAACGCATTAGAGAGCTGAGAAAAGCAAAGAAAATGACTATAAACCAGCTGGCGTCCCTGACTGACTGGGACGTCGGCAACATTTCTCGGCTCGAAAGAGGTATGCAGGGCTACAGTGAAGCCAGCCTCAAAAAGATTGCCGAGGCTTTAGAAGTTCCACTCTCTGAACTATTCTCTTTCCAAGATAAAAAAGATACTGTAGATACATACAGTATCAATTCACTTTCGCAGGAAAGGAGAAGGGACGTGTATCGAGTTGATGTGATGGACGTTTCTGCAAGTGCAGGCAATGGCAACTCTACCCGTGACTTCATCGAAGTTATTAGTTCGATAGAGTACGTTACCGAAGAGGCGAGAAATCTCTTTGGCCACCGGCCCGCAAATCAGGTCAAGCTCATTAACGTTCGCGGCGATAGCATGCAGGGCACAATCGAGCCAGGTGATCTCATTTTTGTTGACGTTGGTGTAAACCACTTCGATGGTGACGGCATATACGTTTTTGATTTTAGCGGCGATCTTTTTGTTAAGCGCCTTCAGAAAATCAAGACTCAGCTACATGTGCTTTCAGACAATCCACTGTACAGAGAATGGCAGATCACTGATGCAGAGATGGACATGCTTCACGTATGCGGAAAGGTGCTTCTAAGCCAATCACAACAATTCAGACGCCACGCATAACCCTACCTTCCCACACATACAAAAGAGCCTGAGGGCTCTTTTTTTTTGCTTTTGAAACATATCTTTTAAAGTCACGAAAACAGTTGGTTAGACCCATAATATGTTTATCACGCATAATTATGTTTGACAGACAATTTTGGTGATCGTATGCTTATTTCATCGGCAAACAATGGAGCCAATAAAATGACAGCTAAACCGACCACCAATAAGTTTTATCAGTTAGTAGATATCAAAGATTTCCGAAGTGAAGCTAATTGCTCTGATATTGGATATGCTGATCTCGCCTCTGATTGCGATACCAAAACTATCAGTTTGCTGGATGCTATTAATCACATCAGTTTAAATATTTTCTCTTTAACTGAGGATGATGAAACTGATAAAGAAAAAATCAGCAATCTTTCCACTATTATTTCATCTCTCGCCGAATTGGCGATTGCAACAAATAAAATTTCTCAAACCGCTGCTTATCTTTCTGGTGTAAAGGACGGGAATCATGGCGCATGAAATTTCTTTAGAGCAAGCAACTGAACGTGCGCATCAAGCTGAAATTATTTGCCTGATGATGGAATCTTATCCAGACCGAATGGCTGATTCCGAAGTGATAGCTATTGCCTCGCTACTGCGCAGACTCACTGGTGATGTATGTGCGTGGTTGATTGAAGAGCAGGCTGTTAAAGCCAAAAACAAATAACCATCCATTTAATTTAACCTGGAATAAATACAGCTTAATCGCTGGGGAATATTACATTCTTTTAATAGGCTTTCATCATGGTAAATAAAGCTGCTTATAAAACAGCGCAGTTAATGCGCAGCGCCGGATATTGGCACATCGCCAATCTCTTTCTAAAGAAAGCATATGGGAGATAAATTATGTCCATTCAACAACGACAAGATATTCAGACACTGAATATCAAAGCAGAACAGCTCAACTTCCTTATGCAAACTATCCACGCCCATCATAAGGATTTCGATTGCTACCAGCTTGATGGCCTTTTAGGTCTGGCTTATGACCTCGCTGGCTCTGTTTATTCCTGGACCGAAACAGAGGAAAAAATTGTACTGGCGAATGAAGACGCGCAAAGAAGGATTATTTAGATGGATAAATTAATCGAAACATATCGGCGTCGAATTCTTAAAGCTGCATTACTCCGCCACCTGCGTAAGACAGGCAGCAATTGCATCATTATTAATCAGCCCAAAGGCGAAATAAAAACAATCGAATTAACAGAGATTCTTCTCGATGGCCTGTTGAGCCGATTTGAAAAACAAGCCGTGAGTGAATTTGGGAATATCGAAGGGGTTAAGGCGGTCAGGGGAATTTATAGCAGCGCCGTAGATGTGAATGGCCGCGGCGAGTTCCTGACAGAAAGCGGCAAAGAGTTAATCGACGATCTCATTAAGGAGCTGGTGGATTTTGCCAAAAAGCACAAACCAGCATTAGCGGAGGGTCAGCATGTTAAGTCAGCAAAACGCTAACCCGGGTTGCCGCCCGGTTCTGAATATTGATCTGCATGTTCTGCCTGACTTCACTGGCCGGGTCGTTCTCTACATCGAAAACGGGCAGGTGAGGTGTGATCGGCGGTTATCTCCCGACGAGCACATTTGCGCTTTGGACACGTTTATTGAAATGGCTCGCGACATGGAGCTGCGGCTCGCGGAGGTAAAAAGTGACGCTGACTGCAATTCGAATTCCTGAGTGGGTTCACCTCAAAGCGGCTCACGTGTTGCGCCAGTTCAGGGCGAGGAGGATTCACCCCTGCCGCATGATCGGCACCGGGAATCTGAGCCTGAAGGTAAATCACCGCTGGCGGCTACTTTCACGCGATGGCGGCAAGAGCTGGGAAGTAATGAGCCATGAAACCTATAACCGGGAGAAAGATAAATGACCGACCTTGAAAAAGAAAACGTGAAGCAGCTTGTTGCTCGCCTGAAGGAAATCCAGAAGCAATCCGACGTAACGATTCCCGGTTGGATGCTTGACGAAAACCGCTATGGCAAAGGCTCCCTTACTTTAGAAGAGCAGCATGAGTGGGCTCAAACCGTCGTCCAGTCCATGCGCGGTACGGTCGCCCTGCTTTATCTCATCACCTGCGAAAACCGCTGGGGACTCCGAGACGGGCAATACCAGTTTAAAACCGAGGAGTTTACCTTCGGCTTAACCCGGGAACTAATTGAAAATCTGCTGATTAAGCATGTGGAATGCGCACTGATCGAGCACAAGCCTGAGGAACGCTATCTGGCGGTTTACCAGTTCTACTACGCCAACGATCAGCGCCTGAAAGAAGTCGGTCATTCGTGGTTCGCAGAGTTTCTCGACGAGATATTTGTAGATCTCGCTGCCCAGTTGCGCACCGGTAAAACAATGCCAGCCAACCACGTTTTGTATTAAGGAGCAATGATGATGGCAATGAAAGCAGAATTAGCACCAGTAGCGGCCCGTGACTTGCAGATCATCGAGTATCGCGGCCTGCGCGTAGTGACCACCGAGCAAATGGCAGTGGGTTACGGTGCCACGGAGAAAATGCTCACAAATAACTTTTCTCGCAACGAATCGCGTTTCGTTGAGGGTAAGCACTTCTTCAAAGTGGAAGGTGCTGAATTGCAGGAGTTCAAAAGGCTCCCCTCTTTAAGAGGGTTGGTTAGTAAATATACGAGTCAGTTGATTCTCTGGACCGAACGTGGCGCAGCCAATCACGCAAAAATGCTGGAAACTGATCAGGCATGGGGTTACCACGAAGACCTGGTGGAGTTTTACTTCACACAGCGTGACGCAATTGCCCTGCCAGTCAGCCGTAAAGAGCTGGCGCTGATGGTTATCGAGGCCGAAGAACGAGCCGAAGCCGCTGCGTTGGAAAACAAAACGCTCAGTGCCACCGTCGAGAGTCTGGAGAAGCACTTCACCAAAGGCATGACGATCCCGGCATTCTGCAAGGCGCTGAACGGCGTCAACATCAACAAAATGATGTGGTGGGCGTCCGAGCGTGACTGGGTTTTCAACGAGCAGCGCGACCCAGAGAAAGATCCGCGCTGGCGCGTTGCCTCCTACGCCCGTGATAAATACCTGACCGAAGACCAGACGCAGATCACGCCGCACGGCAAGGATGCTTTCACGAAGTTTACGCCAGTGCTGCTAGAGAAAGGCTGCCACCGCCTGTATCAGCTGTACATGAAAGGTGAGCTGCCAATGAAAAAGACCTGGAATGGCGCGTACCTCCACGATAAAGCGATTTATACCCCGGAGGGGCGCAAGTATGAATAAGCAATTCTGGTATCCCGCTGGCTCACTGGAGGAAGCCCACCAGCAGGCGCTGACATGGGTGTGTGATGCCTACCTGTTCCATCTGGTCAGCCTGCACCGTCGCCCGGTATATCGCCACCAGTACGGTGATATTTCGCTAGACCAGCCAGCGCTGCGGGGTTTTATCGACTCGTATCTGGAAGAAAAGAGCTGGGATTTAGATCGCCGCCGCGCGCATTACATCAACATGCTTGACCTTATCCGCTATATGGGTCGAAAAAATTCGGACTTCATTGACTGGGGAACCGTGCCATCACTAACGCCCCGCGGGTTGCGCTGGATGAACGCCTGTTTCTCGAGGTTGGGAGAAATGGTCAACAGCTGCGGTGGTTGG
>NZ_JBBCPK010000120.1:0-9799 GCF_037150775.1 Leclercia sp. M50 | reverse complement strand
TGGTGACCGGTCCGACATTAACCAACGTGAATGATATCCGGGTGATAATGATCGCCTGACAGGAGCAGTGCCGGGCGGCGCTGCGCTTGCCCGGCCTACAACGGCATCGGCCCCGTAGGCCGGGTAAGGCGCAGCCACCACCCGGCGTTTTTTCAACAATTTGCGAGGCTGCTTCCGGGAATGCCTCTTGCCGTCTCGTCTGTATCGCAGTATCTTCTTGTTGCGCTTGCAAAATCAGGCGTTGGGATTAGCCTCCTGCAACCTTAGTGACGGCGCAAAGCTTCATTTGCGCCGTGCGACCTGCTACACCTCAATGGTGGGCTGGACGGGGGCGCTGCAAAGCGCGCCGGTGTCACTAAGGCCGGTAAGGCTAACTCCGTTCAGTTCACCACCAGCGAGATTAGCCTCTCCTGTGGTGATGTAAATTAATCACTTAGTGAGGTTGTCAATATGGCTACGACCCTAACCCCAATTCACGCATTAATTACCAGACCCTTCAGCCATCTTACCGATTTCATCGAGCTTGCAGATAACTGCGAACGCTACGTTGAAGCGATGGTAGAAGCCGACGATCCCCGAGATAAACTGGCTCTGTGCGGACGGCTGTCTACCAGCCTCTCTCTACTGATGCCGACGCTTAACGAGCCCATTCCTCCGGAAATGGTGGATGTGTTGACCATTGATACGCTGCCCACTCATCTCCCCGTGTTCGAGCCGGAAACCGATACTCTGTGCCGGTACTGTCAGGAACTCACTCAGTTGACAATGAGTGGCATGCTGACAAGCGAGCAGCAGCGCGTTATCGAAGATTTGCTGTTTGACCTAGTGAGTTATTTTAGTTACAGGCTGAAAGCTCCGCGCTGGCTGAGGACAGAGCAGGGCGATGTATTACTTTGAAAACGATAAAATTTACTTCTTAATGCTTAGAGTATCTGGCATGAAAATGAATCTCTGAATTTAATTCGGCCAACATGATTATCGAAGAGTTGTTAGGTTGTGATATTCACGAAACACCCTTACAGTTATTATCTATAAGGGTGTTGATTTTATCTCTTTTTCAGTGAAGCAGTTATATAAACGATGATGGCTACGATGAGTAATGATAAAATGCAGAGGGAAAGGAAATAATATTTATCCCATGTATCACCAGGGATGACATCTGTAAACATTCTCACCAAATTATAGGCTTTCATTTCTGGTATCAGTAAAAATAAGGCCGCTAACACCAAGGTGTATAGCAGCGCTTCCCCAATCCATAATAACACGTAATGCAGTGGCTTCATTAATACACCTGTATAGTACCGAAAGCAGTTAATGAGGACGTTACTTGTATGGTTGGCGTTTTAAGCAAAGCATCGCGTAACAGCATAAAATCTGATAGACGCGGCAAGGTAATACAACCTTCGCTTACGCCTTTATAACCAGCGGGATGCAAGCGAAAGTGTCCTCTTTCTACCTGTCCTGTGAACGTAATATCATCAATCTGTGCGTCATGTCTGTACAAAGCAAACCATACTGACCTGTCCGAACCGGATACGAACGATGCAAAAGCATCACTCAACCCTGTTAGTGCACCACCTGTACCACGTGTAACAATGTAGTATAAACCTGGCGGTAGCGGTCCGATAGAAGGGATTGCAATATCATTAGCATTGTTGCGTGATGTGCCTGTACCAGAATAAGCCGGAAAAAAACCTATCCCGGGGCAGCTCAGATTACTTAGTTGATTCCCATTTAGATGGAAAGTGCATTGGATCATCGTTCATTCCAGCTATCGGAGAAAATGACATTCCCATCACAATATTTCCATGTTATTTTCTCATATCGTAAGGATACTGCTTCCAGATGATTATGCTTTTCAGTTGCTGGATTTTTACAATCGTGCATCATGGGGCAAATTGAAATAACCTTAACGTTCTCAAGTAACATATTGAAGTACTCTTCCTCTTGTCCTGAGTGATTAATTTTATACCATTTCAATTCTACGCTTTTTAGTGTCTGCCCCTGAGCTACAGCCTTGTATATATATGGGCTTGAGGAATCAAATTCTTTCTGAAATGTTAATGGCGCATGTAAGCGCGTTCCGGTGATTTTGCCTGTGCTATTATCAGTCGGTAAGTGTAATCCATGACTAAAACCCAGAACCTCAATGCTTCCTTCACGATCTTTAACATCAACCGATCCTTTAATATCAGCTCCACCATCGTCTTTCATCCATAAGTAAGCTGGAATTGCCATTTGTGTAATCCTTTAATTAGTTGATAAACGAAAAAAAGCCTACATACATTAAGGTTAATTTGCAAAAACATTGATCGCGAAAATAAATAAGGTTTTTTTATTCGTTTAAACAAAGTTGATTCATGCGGGCTAGCCTGCATCGAACTCCTGGCGTTGAAATGTTCTCAGTACATTCACCGCAGAATCACCCGTCCCCCCTTTGACAGGGCACTACACTGATCTACATACCTGCGCGCGCTAACCCAGCGCGTGTTTGTCATGTCCATAAAATAAGGATGCATCATGATCCGGCCTATTCCTCTCGAGCGTTATCGCAATATCGGTATCTCTGCGCATATTGATGCCGGTAAAACCACCACCACCGAGCGCATCCTCTTCTATACCGGGGTGAGCCATAAGATGGGGGAGGTCCACGATGGTGCGGCGATCACCGACTGGATGGCGCAGGAGCAGGAGCGGGGGATTACCATCACCTCGGCGGCGGTAAGCTGCTTCTGGTCCGGCATGGATCGCAGCTATGAGCCGCACCGGATCAATATCATCGACACCCCCGGCCACGTCGATTTTACCATCGAGGTGGAGCGTTCCATGCGGGTGCTCGACGGGGCGGTAATGATCTATGACTCGGTAGGCGGGGTACAGCCGCAGTCGGAAACCGTCTGGCGGCAGGCCAATAAGTACCGGGTGCCGCGTATCGCCTTTGTCAACAAGATGGACCGTCCGGGGGCCGATTTCTTCCACGTGGTGCAGATGATGATCGACCGGCTCAAAGCCCACCCGGTACCGATTGTCATCCCCATCGGCGCGGAAGAGCATTTCACCGGGGTGGTGGACCTGATCCACATGCGGGCCATCATCTGGGATGACGCTACCCAGGGGATGACCTTTACCTATGCCCCGGTGCCGGATGATTTACAGGCCACTGCCCGGACCTGGCGGGATAAAATGGTCTCTGCGGCGGCGGAGGCCAGCGACGAGCTGATGGATAAATACCTCGACACCAACGAGCTCGACGAGGCAGAAATTATCCGCGGCTTACGTAAACGGACGGTGGCTGGCGAGATCCAGCCGATGCTCTGCGGCAGCGCCTTTAAAAACAAAGGGGTGCAGCGAATGCTCGATGCGGTGATCGAGCTGATGCCGTCCCCCCTCGACGTGCCCGCTATCGACGGCGTGGATGAAAAAGGCCAGCACGCCGAGCGCCACCCTAATGATGACGAACCCTTCTCGGCGCTGGCGTTCAAGCTGATGTCCGACCCCTACGTCGGTCAGCTAACCTTTATCCGCGTCTACTCCGGGGTGCTGAAAAAGGGCGACGCGGTCTTTAACCCGGTAAAAGGCAAGAAGGAGCGCATCGGGCGTATCGTCCTGATGCACGCCAACGACCGTCACGACGTGGAGGAGCTGCGCACCGGGGATATCGCCGCCTGCGTCGGGTTGAAAGATGTCACTACCGGCGACACCCTGACCGACCCCAACGCGGTGATCACCCTTGAGCGGATGGAGTTCCCGGACCCGGTGATCTCCCTCTCCATCGAGCCAAAAACCAAAGCTGACCAGGAGAAGATGGGCATCGCCCTGCATCGTCTGGCGGTGGAAGATCCCTCCTTCCACCTGCATAGCGACGAAGAGTCCGGTCAGACGATCATTTCCGGGATGGGCGAACTGCATCTGGAGATCATCGTCGACCGCATGAAGCGGGAGTTTGGCGTCGAGGCCAACATTGGTCGCCCGCAGGTGACCTACCGGGAAACCATTCGCAAAGCGGTGAGTGACGTCGAGGGCAAGTTTGTCCGCCAGTCCGGCGGCAAAGGGCAGTACGGCCACGTGGTGCTGAGCCTTGAGCCGCAGGCGCCGGGCAGCGGCTTTACGTTTGTCGATGCCACCAAGGGCGGGGTGGTGCCCCGGGAGTATATTCCGTCGGTTGAGAAAGGGCTGCGGGAAGCGATGAACAGCGGGGTGCTGGCGGGCTATCCGGTGGTGGATATCAAAGCGACACTGACTTTCGGCTCTTATCACGATGTCGACTCCTCGGAGATGGCCTTCCGCATGGCGGCGATCTTTGGCTTTAAGGACGCAGCGCGCAAGGCCGACCCGGTGATCCTGGAGCCGATGATGCATGTGGAGGTGGAAACCCCGGAAGAGTATGCCGGGAACATTATGGGCGATCTCTCCTCCCGGCGCGGGCTGGTGCAGGGGATGGAGGAGCAGTTCGGCAGCCAGATTATCCGCGCCGACGTGCCGCTGGCGGAGATGTTCGGCTACGCCACCACGCTGCGCTCCATGTCCCAGGGGCGGGCAACCTACAGCATGGAGTTCCACCACTACGCCGAAGCGCCGCGCATCGTCGCCGATGAGATCATCGCCGGACGGTCGAAAAAGTAGGCCCGTGGGGTGAACCATGAAGCGTCTGCATTTTGCTTTCGCCGCCCTCATGGCACCCCTTATGCTGCTGGGGTGTGTGGTGATGTCCGGCACCAGCAAAACCGATTTTGCCGCGACCCGGCAGGCGGATATGGTTTTTATCGGCCTGCCGGCGCCGCTGAACTGGTTTGCCGCCGGGATGCAGGGCACCACTTTCCCGGTATCAAGTCAACTGTCGCTCACCGCCGCGCACGTCGCGGTGCCGCTGCTCAAGCCGGTCAGGGCGCAGCATCCCACCTGTGATGTCGCGGTGATTGGCGATAACAACCGCGGCAAGATCGTGCATCAACTGGCCTGGGCCCGGGCCGGACGCAACGTTACGCTGTTTGGCTACAGCGCCATTAACAGTCTGCCCAAATCCAGCCGGGGTAAGATCGACGGCTTCGTGAAGCGCAAAGGCTGCTACTACGGCATCATCACCGGGGCGGGGGCGGTGTCGGGCATGTCCGGGGGGCCGGTGATAGACAGCCTGACCGGGGAGACGGTGGGGATCATCACCAACGTCATCCCCGGCAAAGGCGCGGTGGCTTTTGTAGCGGTGCAGGATTTTACCAACCTGCTGGATCGGATGCGTATCCCTTATAAGACCTATTAGAAGATATTGACTACAGTGCAGGACCTGCAACGCCGGGTGGCGGCTGCGCCTTACCCGGCCTACGTCTCCCGTGCTCGTGTAGGCCCGTGCAAGCGCAGCGCCGCCGGGCAAAATCCGGCACCTGAGTAAACACCGGTTATTTCACTCAGGCGCTTTCACCTGCTTCCCGCTGGTCACAAAGGTGCCTGCGCCCAGGTGGTGCAGGGTGTTGCGCTTATCGTCGTCAAACTGCCAGCGTCCGGCCGCGAACGCCCGTTCATCGGCGGCGGCTGAGACCACCTCGCCAAACAGGGTGTCATATTTTTCTGCCGCGGAGGTGGCGGGCAGCAGACGGCACTCCATCCACGCCAGGCACTTCTCTTCAATTACCGGCAGCCCCAGCACCGGGCCGTTAATCACCGGAATCCCGTAGCAGTTGAACTTATCCTCATCGCGCCCGCTGACGCTGCCCACGGCATAGGTCCAGTTGGTGGCCGCCACGCCGGGAATGACGATCCCGAACATGCCGCTGCGCTCAATCAGCTCCCGCGACCAGGCGCTTTTATCCACCACGATGGCGATCCGCGGCGGCTCGAACTCCACCGGCATCGACCAGGCGGCGGCCATGACGTTGCGGCGGTCCAGGGAGTCGTCGCGGCTGGTGATCAGGATGGTGGGGCCGTGATTTAACAGGCGGCTGGCGTGCATTAACTCAACGGGGCGGAAGTGGCTCATAGAAATTCCTCATCATTAGCATCAGAGCATTAAACGTCTGAAAGCCATCGGAAATCAATACGCAACAAAGGTGTCATGTTTTCGCAACACAAGCTGCCTACAGTGGCGGGCATCAAATCCCAAAGAGGATAACAAGATGCTCACTTCCATATCGCTTAAAGGCGTGTCGTACGCTTTTGGCGCGAATACTGTATTGAATCAAATCGATCTGCATATCGAGCCGGGTAGCGTGGTTGCGCTGCTGGGGCCGTCGGGCTGCGGCAAAAGCACCCTGTTGCGTCTGCTGGCGGGGTTAACCCAGCCCGCACAGGGTGAGATCCATTTTGGCGATCGCCTGGTGGCGAAAACCGGATGGGCGCTGTCGCCGGAAGCCCGGGACATCGGCATGGTGTTCCAGGATTACGCCCTCTGGCCGCACATGACGGTGGCGCAGAATGTGATGTTCCCGCTGAAGATGCGCCATGTTCCGCGTCAGGAACGCGAAAGCCGCGTGGCGCAGGCACTGGATCGCGTCGGCTTATGCGCCTTCGCCGATCGCAAACCGGCGGGGCTCTCGGGCGGACAGCAACAGCGCGTAGCGCTGGCCCGGGCGATTGTCGCGGAACCGCGGGTGCTGCTGTTTGACGAGCCGCTCTCCAACCTCGACAGCGAACTGCGTGGCACCTTGTGTCATGAGATGGCATCACTGCTGCGCCAGCTCGGCACCACCGCCGTCTATGTTACCCACGACCGCCGGGAGGCTGAAATCCTGGCCGATCGCATCGTGCATTTATCTGCTGGCAGCGTCGCTGCCGATCGTTTGATTACCACCTCAGGGGAGTTCGCATGAAAGCTACAATGTCCGTCAAAAAAGGAGTGCTGTTAGCCATGGCGTTATCGTCCGTTATGATCTCCAGCGCCCACGCGCTGACCGTCTACACCGCGGGGCCTGGCTCGCTCGCCAAAAATCTGGCCAGCGGCTTTGAAAAGAAGACCGGCGTGAAGGTGGATATCTTCCAGGCCACCACCGGCAAAGTGATGGCCCGCCTTGAAGCGGAGCAGGCTAACCCGCAGGCCGATATTCTGATCTCCGCCTCCTGGGATACCGCGGAAGATCTGCACTACCGCGGCTGGCTGTTGCCGTACCAGAGCGCCAATGCGGCCAACGTGCCTGCGGATCTGAAATCAGAGGACTTTGTCGCCCAGGGCGTGTCGGCGTTGGGCATCGTCTGGAACACCAAAAGCGGCACCCCGGAGCCGAAAGAGTGGCGCGATCTGACCACCGCCGCCTTTAAAGACAAAGTCACCACCCCGGACCCGGCGCTGTCCGGTGCTTCTCTCGATCTGCTGATCGGGTTGCAGAATGGCATGGGCGACAAGGCCTGGACCCTGTTTGATGAGCTCAAAAAGAACGGCATGGTCGTAAGCGGCCCGAACGCACAGGCGGTCACCCCGGTGATGCAGGGAGCCAAAGCGGCGGTGTTCGGCGCGGTGGATTATGTCTCGTATGGCAACATCAGCCAGGGCGAATCCCTGAAGGTGATCTTCCCGGCCAGCGGCACGGTGATTGCCCCGCGTCCGATGATGATCCTCAAATCCGCCCAGCATGCGGATGACGCTAAAGCCTTTGTGGATTACGTTCTCTCCCCGGAAGGTCAGGCGATGGTGGCCGATGCCTGGCTGATGCCGGCCCGCGGCGACGTGCAGGCCAAACGTCCGCTGCTTAACGACCTGAAAATTCTGCCGACCAAAAGCGATGGCAACAGCGAGCGCAGCGATATCCTCAAGCGTTTCAACACGCTCTTCACCTTATAATCAGGCGACGGGGGCAACCCCGTCTTCAGGACGGCTTCGTGAATCCTAAATATTTATCGGTAACGACGCTGGGATTATTGCTGATCCTGGTGGCGTTTCCGCTCACCTTTATTCTGCTCCAGGCGGTATTTCCGCACTTCAGCGCCGGACAGTTCTCCGGGGCGTTCAGCGGCATCAGCCAGCTACTGGCGGAGCCGCAACTGCCGGGCATGTTGGGCGGTACGCTGCAAATTGCCCTTGGCGTCGCCCTGGTCAGTGCGCTGATCGGCTTTCCCCTCGGCGTGGCGCGCGGACTGTTTAACCTGCCGCTGCCGAGGCTGTGGGATCTGCTGTTTCTGATCCCGTTTTTAACCCCGCCCTATATCGCCGCGCTCTCCTGGATGCTGGTCCTGCAAACCAACGGCTATCTGCAACAGATCACCGGGGTCAATCTCAACGACCTGCTGTTCAGCAGGAGCGGGATCGTGCTGGTGATGGCGCTGAATATCTTCCCGGTGATCTATTTTGCGGTGTCGCGCAGCCTGCTGGCGAGCGGCCAGCGTCTGGCGCTGGTGGCCCGCGTTCACGGTGCCAGCCCCGGGCGGGCGTTCTGGCATATCACGCTGCCCATGCTTTCGCCGTCGCTGGCGGCGGGGATGCTGCTGGCCTTTACCCTGGCGATTGAAGAGTTTGGCGTGCCTGCCGCTCTCGGCACGCGCGCTGGCGTGGTGATGCTCACCACCGATATCGAGAAAAAGCTGGCGGACTGGCCGATCGATCTTTCGGGCGCATCGATGCTTTCCGTGGTGCTGGTGGTTATCGCCCTGAGTGCCTGGTGGCTGCAGAAAAAGCTGACCGGGCATCAGGATGTGACCAGCATTACCGGCAAACCGACCGAGAATATGGGCGCCGGCGCCGGGAATTTTACGCTGCCGGTTGTCGCTGTTTTTGCGCTGACCGGGTTTATCGCGGTGATCCTGCCGGGGGCATCGATGGCCCTGTCCGGGGTGCTGGGAACCCTGTCTGGCGGGGTGACGCTGGATAATCTGACCGGCGGGCACTATGCGGCGCTTTTCAGCCAGCAGGGGGATGCGCTGTCGGCGCTGGGCACCAGCCTGTCGCTGGCGCTGGGGGCGGCCTGTATTACCGGCGTGCTGGGCCTGCTGGCCGCGTGGCTGGTGGTGGTGCAGAAGATCAAAGGGCGCGGCGTTCTGGATGCGCTCTCCCTGATGCCTGCCGCCTTGCCGGGCGTGGTGGTCGGGGTGGGGCTGATCCTGCTGTGGAACCGTCCGTTCTGGCCGGTCTCGCCCTATAACAGCTGGGCGATATTGCTGCTGTCCTACTGCTGCCTGTTGTTGCCGTGGCCGGTGCGCTACGTTGGCAGCGCGCTGCGCCAGCTGGGAGGGAATCTTGAGCCTGCCGCGCGGGTGCATGGCGCCTCGGCGTTGCAGGCGCTGCGCTTTATCGTGTTGCCGCTGGTCTCCCCGGCGATGCTGGCGGCGATGCTGATGGTGTTTGCCATCGCCTCGCGCGAGCTGGTGACGTCGCTGCTGCTGGCCCCGGCGGGCACACAGACCGTCTCGGTATTTATCTGGCGGCAGTTCGAGCAGGGTTCTGTCGGACAGGGAATGGCGATGGCGACCCTGACGCTGCTGACCGGGCTGGTGCTGATGTTAACGGCGCTCGGGATCATGCAACGCACCACGCGCGGATAAAAAGCACTTTTGAAACAGTGACTGGGGTAAATTAGTTTATAAACAAGGAAAACTGTAAAAAGGAAACTGATTATGACCCCGTTTTTGACCGCTTATCTCGCCCGTACCGGCTGGCAGCAGCCGGTTTCTGCGGACATCGCCACCCTGCGGGGCCTGCACCTGCATCACAACAGCGCCGTTCCGTTTGAGAATATCGATGTGGTGCTGCCGCGTGAAATCCAGCTCGACGAGCAATCCCTGGTGGATAAGCTGGTCACCGCCCGCCGCGGCGGGTATTGCTTTGAGCAGAATGGGCTCTTCGAGCGGGCGCTGCGTGAGGTGGGATTCCATGTGCGCAGCC
>NZ_JBBCPK010000119.1:0-9895 GCF_037150775.1 Leclercia sp. M50 | reverse complement strand
GCCAGGTTTCCCTGCGTGCCGATTACGACTATCTGACTCAGGTTTACTCCCGCTCCGGGCTGTATGAGGCGCTTAAAAATGTTGAAGGGAAGCGCAAAAGCCCGCGGCTGACCGTCATGCTGCTGGATATCGACTATTTCAAAAGCATCAACGACAACTATGGTCACGAATGTGGCGATACCGTCCTGGCCGCTTTTGCGCACAAAGTGCAGGAGACGGTGGGCAACGCAGGGCTGGTGGCGCGAATGGGCGGCGAAGAGTTTGCTGTGGTGGTGAACTCCGCTTCAGCCGGGCAGGCATATGCTCTGGCGGAGCGTATTCGTACCACGGTTGAACAACATCCCTTTAACTGGCGGGGGCAGACGCTGTTTTTAACCGTCAGTATTGGTCTGGGCAGCGGAAGGTCGGAGCCGTCACAGCTCACAGAGGTGTTTAATCGTCTGATGACAGAAGCGGATGATTATCTGTATCGCTCGAAAAAAGCAGGCCGAAATCGTACCAGCGCCCGAATGACAGAGATAAAAACTACCGAACAGGCGGCAGCGCCTTCGGAACAGCTGTAATCGTTTGCCAGGGCGTGACCACGCCCTTCACCATATATTCACGAAACTGATAAATGCCTTGATACAAAATTTCAACGTCAATAATATAAAAGGGTGATTATATCGGAAAAATCGTGTGATGAACGGAACTGACAGACTCAGTAAATCCCCTCGCGTGCCTGGCAGTCGGTTTATCAAACGCATGTATCTGATGCGAATGCTTGGAACCTTCCTCTGCTTTATCCCTATTCTCTCCGTCCTGCTGGAACAGCAACGTTCCGTCTGGCTTATGGGATTGCTGGCTATCAACGCCTTTGTCTGGCCAACCCTGGCCTGGTGGCGCGCCCGGCGTTCTTCGACGCCGCTCCTTACCGAACATCAGAACCTGGTTTTAGACGCCGGGGCAGGCGGCTTCTGGATCGCCATGATGGCGGTCAATCCGCTGCCTTCCGTCGCCATTGCCACTATCTTACTTGCCGACCGGCTGGCGGCGGGTGGCTTCCCGTTGATGAAAAAGGCCGGGGCGGTGATGGTGGCGGTCTTTATGGGGAGCTGGCTGGCGCAGGGAATGGCGCTGGTGCCGTGGGTGTCGCAGCGCACTCTCTATGCCACGCTGCCGTTGATTGCTATCTATACCGTGGCGCTCAGCGTGCTCACCAACACTATCGCCGTGCGGCTGCGCTTTAAATCACGCGAGCTGGAGCGTATTGCGATGATGGATCCGCTGCTGGACATTGCCAACCGGCGTCTGCTGGAGGAGCGTATCGATCATGAGTTGCATAAATTGCAGCAAACCTGCCACGATTCGGCGCTGATGTTTATCGATATCGATAACTTTAAAGAGGTCAACGATCGCTACGGCCACAAGGTGGGAGATATGCTGTTGGTGACAGTGTCACAAATTTTGCATATCGCCAGCCGTCAGAGCGACACCCCGGCGCGACTGGGTGGGGACGAGTTTGTGATCCTGCTGCCCGATACCACCCTCGACGAAGCGCGGATAGTCGCTACCCGCATTATGGATGCGGCAGCGATTATCAGTGACGTCGCGGAAGAGGCGGTCCATTGCACAATGAGTATTGGCATTGCCTGCGCCACCCGGGAGATGGGAAATGTTACGGACTGGTTACAGGCTGCCGACGCCGCACTGTATCAGGCGAAACGCGATGGTAAAAACCGCATATTTGCCCACTAACTGGCCTCAGTATGCGCTAAGCTTTTAAAAAGCCTGACGTCCGGAGTCTGTATGAAATCACCCTCACTACCCAACAATGAAGCAAAGCGTCTCAGTGCCTTGCGTGAATCCGGGCTGCTTGAACCAGAAGATCACCCGACCTACGCGCGTATAACCCGGCTGGCAAGACGCGTGTTTGGCGTGCCGGTGGCGATGATCAATCTGGTTGACGAGCACGTTGTGGTCGTTAAATCCACCGATGGTGGCGACCCGACCAGCCTGCCGCGAAATCTCTCTTTTTGCGGCCATACCGTCCTTAGCGATGCACCGCTGGTGATCCCCGATACCCTGGACGATACCCGCTTTGCCGATAACCCCCTGGTCACCGACGATGATCCTATCCGCTTTTACGCGGGTTATCCGCTGCGTCTGCCCGGTGGGGCCGCGGTGGGATCGCTCTGTATTATCGATCACTATCCACGCCCTTTTTCGCCTTCTGACATTGAGGCGCTGGCCGACCTGGCGGCACTGGTGGAAGCGGAATTTGCCGCCGCCAGCGCCAGTATCACCGACCCGCTGACCGGGCTCTACAACCGCCGGGGCTTTCATCATCTGGCGACCTATGCCATTCGCGCTGCCCGCCGTCGGGCTGAGCCTTTAACCCTGGCCTGGCTGGATCTCGACCGTTTTAAGCAGATAAACGCCCGGTATGGCCGCACAGATGGCGACAACGCCCTGAAGGCGATGGCCGGTCTGCTGAGCTCCACCTTTCGTGAAGCCGACGTGCTGTCGCGCTACGGCGGGGATGAGTTTGCCATCCTGTTTGCGAACAGCGACGAAAAGGGGGCATGGATCGCTATGCAGTTTTTAACCGAACAGGCGGCGAACTGGAACGAGCATGCCGAATATCCGTGGGCACTCTCCTTTTCCTGGGGCGTGCGCGAGTTCGATCACGACCGCGACGATCTCAAGAGCTGGCTGACCACTGCCGACCAGATGATGTACTCCATGAAACAGCAGCGAGGTACCGGATGTTGAGAAGGGAGAAGTCAACCCCGCAGCCGTTCTGGTCTACAAATTCATATAGATCCTGTCACAATTCACACCGGAATTGATCAAAACAGGGGTTCGTGGTCGTAAAGTTTGATAAGTTATCGTACCAATCTTATCAGGCTGTATGACTAATCATTACAAGGACCCCATTGTGAACACACTAAACCGTCGTGATTTCCCCGGTGCTCTCTATCCTGAACGTATCATCCAGTTTGGTGAGGGCAACTTTCTGCGCGCGTTTATTGACTGGCAGATCGATCTGCTTAACGAGCATACCGACCTGAACGCCGGTATTGCGATTGTGCGCCCCATCAAAAGCGATTTTCCGCCTTCGTTGAGCACTCAGGACGGCCTGTATACCACCATCATTCGCGGCCTGAACGAGCAGGGCGAAGCGGTCAGCGACGCGCGTCTTATCCGCTCGGTGAACCGTGAGATCAGCGTTTACGATCAGTACGATGAATTCCTGAAGCTGGCGCATAATCCAGAGATGCGCTTTGTCTTCTCTAACACCACGGAAGCGGGGATCAGCTATCACGCCGGGGATAAGTTTGAGGATGCGCCTGCGGTCAGCTATCCGGCAAAACTGACCCGCCTGCTGTTCGAGCGTTTCAGTCATTTCAACGGGGCCGCCGATAAAGGCTGGGTTATCGTGCCGTGCGAATTAATTGACTACAACGGTGACGCCCTGCGTGAGCTGGTGCTGCGCTATGCTCAGGAGTGGGCGCTGCCTGCGGCCTTTATCCAGTGGATCAATGACGCCAATACCTTCTGTTCCACCCTGGTTGACCGTATCGTCACCGGCTATCCGCGCGATGAAGTGGCAGAGCTTGAAGCCTCTCTGGGCTATCACGATGCCTTCCTCGATACCGCTGAACACTTCTATCTGTTTGTGATCCAGGGGCCAAAATCGCTGGCACAGGAGCTGCGTCTCGATAAGCTGGCGCTGAACGTGCTGATTGTTGACGACATCAAGCCATACAAAGAGCGCAAAGTGGCGATCCTCAACGGCGCACATACCGCGCTGGTGCCGGTGGCATTCCAGGCGGGGCTGGATACCGTGGGTGAAGCGATGAACGACACCGAAATCTGCGCCTTTGTCGAAAAAGCGATTCATGAAGAGATTATTCCGGTGCTGGATCTGCCGCGCGATGAGCTGGCCTCGTTTGCCAGCGCGGTAACGGGCCGTTTCCGCAATCCGTATATCAAGCATCAGCTGCTGTCGATTGCCCTGAACGGCATGACCAAGTACCGGACCCGCATTCTGCCGCAGCTTCTGGCGGGGCAGCAGGCCAGCGGCAAACTCCCGGCGCGTCTGACCTTTGCGCTGGCGGCCCTGATCGCCTTCTACCGAGCAGAACGTAACGGGGAAAACTATCCGGTGCAGGATGACGCGCACTGGTTAACCCGTTTCCAGCAGCTGTGGACGCAGCATCATGACCAGCAGATCAACACCCGCGAGCTGGTGACAGCGGTGCTGAGCGTCAGCGAGCACTGGGAGCAGGACCTGACCCAGGTTAGCGGGCTGGTAGAACAGGTTGCGCAGGATCTGGATGCCATTCTGCATCAGGGCATGCGCGCTGCCGTCAAACCGCTCTGCTAAGCCATTGAGCCTCCCTCTCTCCTGACGGGAGAGGGGGAGCGCCCGCATAGGTTATCCTGACCGGTTACCTTTTTTAGTTACAACATACTTTAATCTCTTTTTATTTGAGCAGGATGAAACACCGTGCGGTCTGAACAGGCTTAGCAAAACGACAGCATTTTTTAACATACTTGCAACCGTGATAACGATCACGTTTAATAGTCACCGCTCTTTTTTCCCGATGAAGCTGACTATGATCGTTCGACCCCAACAGCACTGGTTGCGTCTTATATTTGTCTGGCACGGTTCCGTGCTGACCAAAATCTTTTCCCGCCTGTTCCTCAATTTTCTGCTCTCCATCGTGGTGATCCTGATGTTGCCCTGGTATACCTCGCTGGGCATCCGGCTGACGGTCGCGCCGTTCAGCATTCTTGGGGTCGCCATCGCAATCTTCCTCGGTTTTCGAAACAACGCCTGTTACGCCCGCTATGTTGAGGCGCGACAGCTGTGGGGGCAGTTGATGATTGCCTCGCGCTCCCTGTTCCGGGAAGTGAAGAACACGCTGCCGGACGATCCGGCGTTAGGGGAGTTTGTCCGCCTGCAGATCGCCTTTGCCCACTGTCTGCGCATGACCCTGCGCAAACAGCCCCAGGCCGGGCAGCTCTCAAAATACCTGTCAGCAGAGAACCTGCGGGCCGCGATGGACTCCAGCTCCCCGGCGAACCGCATTCTGCTGATCATGGGGGAGTGGCTGGCGGTAAGACGCCGCAATGGTGAACTGTCGGATATCCTGTTTCACAGCCTGAATATTCGCCTGAATGATATGTCCACCGTGCTGGCGGGCTGCGAGCGGATCGCCAATACCCCGGTGCCGTTCGCCTACACGCTGATCCTGCACCGTACGGTCTACCTGTTCTGCATCATGCTGCCATTCGCGCTGGTCAGCGATCTGCACTACATGACGCCGTTCGTCTCGGTATTGATTTCCTATACCTTTATCTCGCTCGATACCCTGGCGGAAGAGCTGGAAGAGCCGTTCGGCGTCGAGAATAATGACCTGCCGCTGGATGCCATCTGCAATGCGATGGAGATTGATTTGCTACAGATGAACGACGAGCAGGAGATCCCGGCGCGCAAACTGCCGGACAAGTATTACCAGCTGACGTAATTTCCCGGGTCATCGGGCCGCCTTTTGTATCGCAGTGTATCTGCGCGCGAGCGCGATACACCGCCTTGCAAAACGGCCAAATCTGCACATATTCGCCATACATCAGGGTGATGAGATAAGCAGGTCGAATAGCTGACCCGGAGAAACCACCATGATGAACAAACTGGCTTACTCAACCCTGGCCTTAACCCTCTCATTTGCCACCGTATCCGCCTGTCAGGCCGAGGCGGCAGGCAGCGATTATCACGCGGCCTTTAAGCAGATCCACCAGATTGACGTAGGCGATCTGAATATTGGCTATGTCGATATCGGGCCGAAAAACGGCGAACCGGTGATCCTGTTGCACGGATGGCCGTACGATATTCAGAGCTATGCCCAGGTGGCTCCCGCGCTGGCGGCAAAAGGCTACAGAGTGATCGTCCCGTACAACCGCGGTTTTGGCACCACACGTTTCCTCTCCTCTACCACCCCACGTAATGGCCAACCGGCGGCCATGGCGAAAGATGTGATTAACCTGATGGACGCCCTGAAAATCAAACGCGCGGTCTTTGCCGGTTACGACTGGGGCGCGAGAACGGCGGATATTGTGGCGGCGCTGTGGCCTGAGCGCGTGAAATCGCTGGTTTCGGTGAGCGGGTATCTGATTGGCAATCAGCAGGCGGGGGCGAAACCGTTGCCGCCGAAGGCCGAACTACAGTGGTGGTATCAGTTCTACTTCGCCACCGAGCGCGGTGAGAAGGGGTATGCGGCCAACACCCACGATTTTGCGAAACTGATCTGGACCCTGGCATCCCCCGGCTGGAAATTCAGCGATGCGACCTTTAACGTCAGCGCCAAAGCGCTGGATAACCCGGATCACGTGGCGGTGACCATCAGCAACTATCGCTGGCGTCTTGGGCTGGAGCGGGGTGAAAGCCGTTACGACAGCTATGAGCAGAAGCTGGCGGCCGCACCGACCATCAGCGTGCCCACCATCACCATCGAAGGTGATAACAACGGCGCACCGCATCCGGAGCCTGCGGCGTATGCGGCAAAATTTACCGGCAAGTATCAGCATCGCACCTTCACCGGCAATATCGGCCACAATCCGGCCCAGGAAGATCCGCAGGATTTCGTCAAAGCGGTGGTGGATGCGGACAAGTTATAAGCCAGCTATGCTATTTTTTTGCCCATCGCTGAAAAACAGGAGCTTAGGGTGGAGACAACCGATCACATTCTTGTCGTGGATGATGACAGAGATATACGCGAGCTGATCGTCGATTACCTGGTGAAGTCCGGCTATCGCGCCACAGGTGCGGCCAACGGCAAGGAGATGCGCGCCGTGCTCGACAGGCAGGCCGTGGATATGGTGGTGCTGGATATCATGATGCCGGGGGACGATGGCCTCACGCTCTGTCGCCAGCTGCGCAGCGGTCAACATAAGGATCTGCCGATTTTGATGCTGACCGCGCGCCATGACGATATGGATCGCATTCTGGGCCTCGAGATGGGCGCAGACGACTATGTGGTTAAACCCTTTGTGGCGCGTGAGCTGCTGGCGCGGATCAAAGCGATACTGCGCCGGTTTCGCACGCTGCCGCCCAATCTGCAGGTGACCGAAGCCGGACGGATCATCGCCTTTGGCGACTGGCAGCTCGACACCAGCGCCCGCCATCTGCTGGATGCTACCGGCACCATCGTGGCGTTGAGCGGGGCGGAGTACCGTCTGCTGCGGGTATTTGTCGATCATCCTCAGCGCGTATTAACCCGCGATCAGCTGCTTAACTTCACCCAGGGGCGGGATGCAGAGCTGTTTGAACGTTCAATCGATCTCCTGGTCAGCCGGGTGCGCCAGCGCTTAAATGAGGATGCGCGCACATCACTGTATATAAAAACAGTACGTAGTGAAGGCTATGTCTTTTCGATGCCCGTCAGCATTATTGAGGCCAAAGAATGAGGCTCTGGCCGCGCTCGCTCCATTACCGCCTGCTGCTGATTGTCCTGCTGGGGTTGCTGCTCGCCAATGGTCTGAGCCTGACGCTGGTGCTGGCCGAGCGTATGAGCAGCGCCCGGCACGTGATGCTCGGCAATCTGGAAGATGATGTTTCCACCAGCGTGGCGATTCTGGATCGACTGCCGGCCAATGAACGGGCGCAGTGGCTCCCGCGTCTTGAGAGGGGAAACTATCGTTATCTGTTGGGGCCAGGTGAGCCGGGGGCACCTCCGGCCGATGCCCGTTCACGGGATGCAGTCCGGACCCTGACGGAGACGCTCGCAACCCACTATCCGCTGCGCTTCACGGCGGTGCCGGGGCCGGTTTCGCACATTCAGGCCCACCTGACGCTAAGCGACGGCTCGCCGCTGACGCTGGATCTCACCCCCCGCATGCCCCCGGTCGCCCGCTGGCTGCCGGTGGTCTTTGTGATCCAGCTTTTGTTGGTGGTGATCTGCGCCTGGCTGGCGGTGCGCCAGGTGGTGCGGCCCTTTACCCACTTTACCCGGGCGGTGGACACGCTCGAACCCACCAGCCCCAATCCGCTGACGCTCACCGAGCAGGGGCCGCTGGAGGTGCGTCAGGCGGCGCGCGCCTTTAATGCCATGCAGGCGCGGATCCAGGCGTCGCTGAAGGAGAGGGCGCAGATTCTGGCCGCTATTTCCCACGATCTCCAGACGCCCATTACCCGTATGCGGCTGCGCGTGGAGATGGCCGATCAGCCGGATCTGCGCGACAAGCTCACCCAGGACCTGGACAGCATGACGCGTCTGGTGCGCGAGGGGATAGACTACGCGCGCTCGTCCGGCGTGGCGCCTGAACCGGTTCGTAATGTCGATCTTTATACCTTTATTGATACGCTGGTCTGTGACTACAGCGATACCGGCAAAAACGTGCAGTTCTCGGCGGCGAGAAACCACATGCCCTTTGCAACCCGTCCGCAGGCGCTGCACAGGATCCTCACCAATCTGCTGGATAATGCCCTGAAGTTTGGCGATAAGGCAGTGGTGACGCTGACGACAGGTGATAACAGGGTGCAGATTGCCGTGGAGGATAACGGGCCGGGTATTCCGGAGCATGAGCTGGCGGCGGTGTTGCAGCCCTTTTACCGGGTGGAGTCTTCCCGTAACCGGGAAACCGGGGGGACGGGGCTGGGGCTGGCGATAGCGGCACAGCTTACGGGGCAGTTGAACGGGGAGTTGCAGTTGGTGAACCGGGCTGAAGGGGGGCTTTGCGCACGGATAACGTTGCCGATGGTTTGATTTTGTGCCCTATCGCCGGGTGGCGGCGTTGCCTTACCCGGCCTACAACATAGCGATGCTAAAGCAATCGAATCATTACAGTAGGTTAAAAGACATACAGCGACGCCCGTGTCCGGCTGAAAATCGCTGAGGCGTTGACCGCAGGCCGGGGCGAGGCGCATGGACGCGCCGAGAGGGGGCGACCTACATGGATGTAGGATCGCCCCCGACCCGAAAGCCGGAGGGAATAAGCCGAAGGCACCGCAACGCGGCGATTTTCTTTGCCGGGAGCCGGGGTAGCCAGGGGGGAGGCGGCGAGCCCCCCTGGCACGTTCACCGGTTCCTTTGTACCAGAGGAGCAAGGAACGTAAGGTGAACGGAACCACCTCGGTAGCCACATGTATACCCGTACCCTTCATCACGCCAATTGTACCGCAATGTATCTCCGCTCAACGCCCATACATCACCTGACAAAAAAACCTATCCCTCAACACACCGCAAACACATCCCCACGCTGTAATGGCCTCACTATCAACTGGTAAGTGAGGTGTTTATGTTTCTTGTGACCGCATTTTTAGGCGGCATGGTCAGCCTGCTCAGCCCCTGCACGCTTCCCGTTATTCCTCTGCTGTTCGCCGGATTCCGCGGCCAGCGGCGTCAGCTTGTCGCTATGCTGTGCGGTATGGTGATAATGTTTACCCTGGTCGCCAGCCTGATTGCCGTCGCCAGTGACTGGGTGGTGAGCGCCACCATCGTGGGACGCTGGGTGGCGCTGGTGCTGCTGAGTCTCGCCGCCCTGGCGTTGATCTTCCCATCTTTAGCGCAGCGTATCGCCGGGCCAGCGTTACGCCTCGGCAATATGATCAATTCCCGGAGCAACTCTACCCGCGGCTTAGCCTCGGCGGTACTCGCCGGGCTGGCGGTCGGGCTGCTGTGGTCGCCCTGCGCCGGACCGGTGTTAGGGGCCATTCTCAGCCTGAGTCTTGCGGGACATAGCCCGATAGCCACCGGCAGCCTGCTGGCAGCGTATGGCAGCGGTTGTGCAGTGATGCTCGCGCTGCTTGGCTTCAGTGGGCAGGCGCTTATCGCCCGCCTGAAAGCCAAATCGGGTCTGATGGAGGGGCTGCGAAAAACCGCGGGGGTGGTGATGCTGATGTGCGTTG
>NZ_JBBCPK010000118.1:0-9915 GCF_037150775.1 Leclercia sp. M50 | reverse complement strand
AGTTCTGCAGCAGCGGCTCTTCAAAGCCCGCCTTCTGCAGCGACTCGCGCATCTGGTCCATATCGACCGGTTTTTCCAGGGTGATTTCAATCACCGTACCACCGGTGAAATCGAGCCCCCAGTTAAAGCCTTTTACGCCCATGATGGCGATGGACAGAACCAACAGCAGACCCGAAATGCCAAAGGCCCAGTAGTCCCAGCGCATAAAGTCCCAGACTTTACGGCCGTAGTTCAATTGTTCAACAGTATATTCCTGTGCCACAACGCACTCCTCAGATAGACAGCTTTTTAACGCGCTTGCCGCCGTACAGCAGGTTCACGATGGCACGGGTGCCGACAATAGCGGTAAACATTGACGTCGCCACACCAATACCGGTGGTGATAGCAAAGCCCTTGATCGCGCCGGTACCCACTGCATACAGGATAAGAACCTTAATCAGTGTTGTTACGTTCGCATCGAAGATGGAGCTGAACGCGCCCCGGTAGCCTTCGTCGATCGCCTGTTGGATGGAGCGACCGTTGCTCAGCTCTTCTTTGATACGTTCATTTATCAGTACGTTGGCGTCAACCGCCACCGCAAGGGTTAAGACGATACCTGCAATCCCTGGCATGGTCAGCGTTGCCCCCGGCAGCAGGGACATAATGCCGACAATCAGCACCAGGTTTGCAATCAGCGCAGAGGTCGCAATCAGACCAAACTTCTTGTAGAAGAAGACCATGAAGATGATGGAGATCGCCAGACCCGCCAGACACGCTTCCAGACCCTGCTGGATGTTCTGCATACCCAGCGTTGGACCGATGGTACGCTCTTCAACAATCTGAATTGGCGCAATCAGCGCACCGGCACGCAGCAGCAGCGACAGCTGACGGGCTTCGTTCGGGTTGTTGATACCGGTGATACGGAAGCTGTTACCCAGGCGAGACTGGATATTGGCGATGTTAATCACCTCTTCCTCTTTCACCAGAACCGCACGACCGTTGGCATCTTTTTTACCGCTGTCTTTGTACTCCACGAACAGGGTCGCCATCGGTTTACCGATATTGTCCTTGGTGAAGTTAGACATGATGTTACCACCTGCGCTATCAAGCGAGATGTTAACCTGCGGCTGGTTGTACTCATCCTGGCTGGAGGTGGAGTCAGTGATGTGGTCACCGGTCAGGATCACACGCTTGTACATCACAACCGGCTGACCTTCACGGGTCTGTTTCACTTCAGAGTCGCCCGGAACGCGGCCAGATGCGACAGCAGACTGATCGACGTTGGTGTTCACCAGACGGAATTCCAGGGTCGCGGTTGCGCCGAGAATCTCTTTGGCACGGGCGGTATCCTGGATACCCGGCAGTTCAACCACGATACGGTCAGCACCCTGACGCTGAACCAGCGGTTCAGCCACGCCGAGCTGGTTTACACGGTTACGCAGGATGTTGATGTTCTGCTGCACCGCGTATTCACGCGCTTCTTTCAGACGTTCATCGGTCATGACCGCACGCAACTGGTTGCTGCCCTGAGAAGAGAGCACCAGATCGCGGTGACGCTGGGTCAGATAATCCATCGCCTGGTCGCGGGCGTTGCTGTCACGAAACGTGATGCTCATCCCGTATTTATCTTCCTTACGCACGGTGGTGTAAGGGATGCCTTTATCGCGCAGATCGCTACGCAGGCTATCAATGTTTTGTTCCTGAAGTTTTCCGAGTGCGGTTTCCATATCCACTTCCATCAGGAAGTGAACGCCGCCACGCAGGTCGAGACCGAGTTTCATCGGCTCAGCGTTGATAGCAGCTAACCAACGCGGAGTTGCAGGAGCAAGGTTCAACGCCACGACATATTTATCACCCATCACGCCCATCAGCGCTTCACGAGCGCGGAGCTGCGTGTCGGTGGAGTCGAAGCGAGCAAGAATTGCGCCCTCTTCCAGTGCCACAGACTTAGCGGTAATTTTTTCTTCTTGTAAAGTTTTCTGGACCTGGATCAGCGTTTGCTCACTGGCGGCGACACCGCGCGCGCCAGTGATTTGAACAGCCGGATCCTCACCATACAGGTTGGGAAGCGCATACAGCAGGCCGACGACAATGACGACGACCAGCATGACGTACTTCCACAAAGGATAACGGTTTAACACGGCAGTTCCCTTTGGGAAAAGTTAATTACAGCGCCTTCATGGTGCCTTTCGGCAGAACGGCAGCAACGAAGTCACGTTTGATAACCACTTCAGTGGTATCGTTCAGTGCGATAACGATATAGCCGTTATCAGCGACTTTGCTTACGCGACCTACCAGACCACCGTTAGTCAGAACTTCATCGCCTTTCGCGATGGAGTCCATCAGCTTTTTGTGCTCTTTGGTGCGCTTCTGCTGTGGACGCAGGATCATGAAATAGAAGATCAGACCGAACACCACCAGCATCAGAATCAGAGACATCGGGCTGCCCTGCGCCGGTGCACCTGTTGCCGCTACCGCATCAGAAATAAAAAAGCTCATTAAATTTCCCTCATTAAATAAATTAATCAACGTTCAAAGGTGGAACATCCCGACCCTGTCGTTGGTAAAAATCGGTCACGAAGCTCTCTAATTTACCCTCTTCAATAGCCTTGCGTAAACCAGCCATTAAGCGCTGGTAATAGCGAAGGTTATGAATCGTGTTGAGACGCGCGCCTAATATTTCATTACAACGATCAAGATGATGCAAATAGGCACGAGAATAATTGCGACAGGTATAGCAATCGCACTCGGCATCGAGTGGGCTGGTGTCGCTTTTATGCTTCGCATTACGGATTTTTACCACGCCATCGGTCACAAACAGGTGACCATTACGGGCGTTGCGGGTCGGCATAACGCAGTCGAACATATCAATGCCGCGACGTACGCCTTCAACCAGATCTTCTGGTTTACCGACGCCCATCAGGTATCGAGGTTTATCTGTTGGAATTTGCGGGCAAACATGCTCCAGAATACGGTGCATATCTTCCTTCGGCTCCCCTACAGCCAGACCGCCGACAGCGTAGCCATCAAAACCTATCTCTACCAGACCTTTAACAGAGATATCGCGTAAATCTTCGTAAACGCTGCCCTGAATAATGCCAAACAGCGCATTTTTATTGCCCAGGCTATCAAAACGGTCGCGGCTGCGCTTCGCCCAACGCAGCGACATCTCCATCGAACGCTTGGCGTAGTCCCAGTCCGCCGGGTATGGCGTACATTCGTCGAAGATCATCACGATATCGGAGCCGAGATCGTACTGAATCTCCATTGATTTTTCAGGATCGAGGAAAATCGGGTCGCCGTTAATCGGGTTGCGGAAATGCACACCCTCTTCGGTGATCTTGCGGATATCACCCAGGCTGAAGACCTGGAAACCGCCGGAGTCGGTCAGGATCGGTCCTTTCCACTGCATAAAGTCATGCAGATCCCCATGCAGCTTCATGATCTCCTGACCAGGACGCAGCCACAGGTGGAAGGTATTACCGAGGATAATTTGCGCGCCAGTGGCTTCGACTTCTTCCGGCGTCATCCCTTTTACGGTGCCGTAAGTGCCCACAGGCATAAAAGCGGGCGTTTCTACTACGCCGCGATCAAACACCAGGCGGCCACGGCGAGCGCGACCGTCGGTGGTATCGAGTTCAAATTTCATTTTTTCTCCTGCACCAGAAAAACAGTCCGGCGCGTTAAACCAGTGCCGCGGACTTATTCCCCGACACGTTCATTCAAAGCCTGCGGATTGTACGTGATAAACATCGCGTCACCGTAACTAAAAAAGCGATATTTTTGTTCTACCGCAGCCTTGTAGGCGTTCATGGTGTTTTGATAACCCGCAAAGGCCGAAACCAGCATGATCAGGGTCGACTCCGGCAGATGGAAGTTGGTCACCAGCGCGTCGATCACCTGATATTGATAACCCGGATAGATGAAGATTTGGGTATCGTCGAAGAAAGGGGCGATCAGCGCATCTTTCGCGGCCTGGGCTGCGCTTTCCAGCGAGCGAACCGAGGTGGTGCCCACAGCAACGACGCGGTTACCGCGCGCTTTCGCCGCCATCACCGCGTCCACAACCTCCTGCGGCACCTCGGCATATTCGGAGTGCATGATGTGATCTTCGATACTGTCCACGCGCACCGGCTGGAAAGTACCCGCGCCGACGTGCAGCGTGACAAACGCCATCTCAATGCCTTTTGCGCGCAGTTTTTCCAGCAGCGGTTCATCAAAGTGCAGGCCCGCGGTGGGTGCCGCGACTGCGCCAGGCTTCTGGCTATAGACGGTCTGATAGAGCTCGCGGTCGGCCTCTTCGTCCGGCCGCTCAATGTACGGCGGCAGCGGCATGTGGCCGATGCTGTTGAGGATATCCAGTACCGGACGCTCATCGTTGAACTGCACTTCAAAGAGCGCATCGTGGCGCGCCACCATGGTGGCATTGATGCTCTCGTCATCCCCCAGCAGCAGCTCCGTACCCGGCTTCGGTGCCTTGGAAGCGCGAATATGTGCCAGAATACGTTTATCATCGAGCATTCTTTCGACCAGCACTTCAATTTTGCCGCCGCTGGCTTTACGGCCAAACAGACGGGCCGGGATCACGCGGGTGTTGTTGAACACCAGCAGGTCGCCCGGGTTGAGCTTGTCGAGCAGATCGGTGAAAGTTCCGTGCGTCAGCGCACCCGTCGGCCCATCCAGCGACAATAAGCGGCAGCTACTGCGCTCCGGCACAGGATAGTGGGCAATCAGGGACTCGGGTAAATCAAAAGAGAAATCGGCGACGCGCATGGCATATACTCGTGACTTAAAAACAGGCGGCTTAGTCTAGTGCTCACACCTCTTTGCTGCAACAACTAGCCTCGCTTCGGATAACGAATCGCATGAATTTTCTCGCTCACCTGCACCTCGCTCATCTCGCTGACAGCTCCCTTTCCGGCAACTTGCTGGCCGACTTCGTCCGCGGCAACCCCGCCGAGGCGTATCCCGCCGACGTGGTGGAAGGCATCTTAATGCACCGCCGGATTGATGTCCTCACTGACAACCTGCCCGAGGTCAAAGAGGCAAAGGAGTGGTTCCGCCCGGAGACCCGCCGCGTGGCGCCCATTACGCTGGATGTGATGTGGGATCACTTTGTCTCCCGCCACTGGGAACAGCTCTCACCCGAGATGCCGCTGCCAGCGTTCGTGCGCTATGCCCACGCCCAGGTGACGATCATTCTGCCGGACGCCCCGCCGCGCTTTGTTAATCTGAATGATTACCTGTGGTCAGAGCGCTGGCTCGAGCGCTATAGCGAGATGGACTTCATCCAGCGGGTGCTCAACGGCATGGCCAGCCGACGTCCGCGTCTCGATGCCCTGCGCGACTCCTGGCAGGATCTGGATGCCCATTATGAGGCCCTGGAGCAGCGCTTCTGGCAGTTTTATCCCCGCATGATGGAACAGGCGAAACATAAGCAGCTTTAATATAAATGTGATTGATAGGTAAAAGCTGGGTTAACGATTGTCAACGCCTCTTTGTCTTTAGGACAAACACTCTCTATACTGGCCCGCGTTGCGTTCTAAATAACCTTAGTATCTACAGGAGAATCATATGGTTCTGGTAACTCGTCCGGCTCCGGATTTTACAGCTGCAGCAGTTCTGGGCAACGGTGAAATCGTTGAGAACTTCAACTTCAAACAGCATACCAACGGTAAAGCCACCGTTCTGTTCTTCTGGCCAATGGACTTCACCTTCGTTTGCCCGTCTGAGCTGATCGCGTTCGACAAGCGTTACGAAGAGTTCCAGAAGCGTGGCGTAGAAGTGGTTGGCGTCTCCTTCGACTCTGAGTTTGTACACAACGCATGGCGTAATACCCCTGTCGACAACGGCGGCATCGGTCCAGTGAAATACGCGATGGTTGCGGACATCAAACGTGAGATTCAGCAGGCTTACGGTATCGAACATCCGGACGCGGGCGTTGCCCTGCGTGGCTCCTTCCTGATCGACGCGAACGGCATCGTGCGTCACCAGGTCGTGAACGATCTGCCGCTGGGTCGTAACATCGACGAAATGCTGCGTATGGTTGATGCGCTGCAGTTCCACGAAGAGCACGGTGAAGTGTGCCCGGCTCAGTGGGAAAAAGGTAAAGAAGGTATGAACGCGTCTCCAGACGGCGTTGCTAAATACCTGTCTGAGAACGTATCCAGCCTGTAATTGGCACGGTTTACGAAAAAGGCCCGCTTATGCGGGCCTTTTTTTATGCCTTACGCTGTGTCTCCCGCCAGATGCGCCAGGCCATACCTGCCAGCAAAATCACGCCCGCAATCAGCACGCCCCACACCAGCAGCGTGTTCATCCTGTTCTCCCGCTCGGCCGCGGAGGTGGCGGTCAGACGCCCCTCGCCACCTAACGTGACATTATCCTGAATGTCAGCCTGCGGCAGGTTTGCCATATCATAGGTTTTACGCAGGTCAGCAGGGATCAGCATGTCGGGCTCCACGCTGGCAGGCTTTGCCGCTCCGTTGCCCCAGGCGAGCACGTACGGCGCTTTCCCCTGCGCGTTGAACACCAGGTCATAGCGGTCGCGATGCCCCATGACGCTCGGCAGGTATTCTGGCAAACGCGCATTCAGCGTCGTGATTTTTACCGCCTGCACCAGGCCCCCGTTAAGCGAAACCGGTGGAGACATTTTCCCTTCCAGACGGTAAAGGATCTCTTTTTTCAGCGGGTGCCATTTGTCCTTCTCCGTACTCCGCCACGCTATCTCTACGGGTAGGACGCCGTCGCCATTCAGTGAGATAGTGACAGCACTCAGCGGCTGCGGTCGCGACCAGTGCCACTGGACTTCACTTGTCGATAACTGCTCCCCTTCCCCCTCCAGGCTGATCTCTTCCGGGGCCGCCTGCGCAGGTGCGCGAATTGCGTTTACGCCGGTCAGGGTTATCTCCTGGCTCTGCGTATTCAGCACCACCATGAGATAGCGATTCGCATCGGGAGATAAAACCATATCGGTATCGATCCGGTCGAGCTTAAGGCGATCCTGGCCGCTGACCACGTCCAGCAAGGGCATCTCTTCGCGCAGGGTATACCACTGCTTAAGATCCTCGCTGTAATAAACCGACGCCGTTCCCTGCCAGGACGTCTGAGGGGTATTCCAGAGCAGCTGCAACTGGGACAGGCTTATCTCGCCCGTAGCCTGCTCCGGCAAGGTCAGCAGATAATGTTGCCCGGCTGCGGCGGCTTTTTGCCCCTCGAGCACAATCTCTACGCCGTTTCGGGAGCGGAGCAGGATTTTATCGCTATCCTCATCCCCTCGCGCAGGTGCAAGCGGCGAGGCGTCCAGATGAAAGAAGCGAAGTGGTGTAGATTGCACTGACGCCTTGGGAGGCGTCGCGGTGACCAGGCTGAAGGGAACCGGCTCGCCTGACTGGTTAAAGACGCGAACATCATGCAGATCGGGTGACGTGCTCTGCTCATAGACGGCAAGCGGCAGCATCACCCGATACCACTGGGAAGGGACGGACGTATCCAGTGAACGTCCAAAGGCATAGTCCCGGGGCGATTCCGTTTGTACCCCGTCGCAAAACGCCGGGCCGGAAAGCGCCAGCAGCGCGCTACACGCTACCGCTTTCATCCATTTCATTTTTCATCTCCTGTTTTGGGCGGCAGCGGTGAGAAATAACCCACGATCAGTACCAGGATCGCCACGCCGATAAACGCCACCGCGCGCGACAGACCGCCTCCGCCCGCGCTGTCTACCAGCATCAGTTTAACCATCACGACACCCAGCAGCGCAGCGCCGTAGAGCCACTCCTGCCGGGAAGCCCGACGGGTAGCATGGATCATGACCACCAGCGCGCTCAGCATCCAGAACAGGGCAAAACAGGTCTGGACAAGCCGGGAATCCCACAGCGATGCCATATTCCAGGCCACGTCGCCATACCAGGCCAGCGCGCGCATTAGCGCACCGTTAAGCCACCAGAAGCCAAACGCCATAAGCGCGACGGCAGGCCACGGGCGGGCCTGCGAAAGCAGCGCGGGGTAGTAGCGATCCACCGCCCGATAAAAGACCACCAGCCCCAGCAACGCGAACGCGGCACCTTCCTCAAGCGGGTTCACCAGCGGTAGCCAGGTCTGGCGATAGACCACGCCGTCCTGGAAATTGGTCACGACCAACAACACTAACAGCGCCACGATAACAGGGATCGGCGCCAGGCAGGTGTAAAGCGCAGGCCATTCCCGGAACGGCCACCCGCGACGCCGTACCGCCGCAGAGAGCGCCATAATCAAACCGCCACCTGCTGCCATCGCCAGTCCACTGCCCCAGGCCGCCATTCCCCACGGCAGCGACCGGGCAAACCAGTAAAGCTCGGCGGCCAGCGCCAGTAAAATCATCCAGAACAGCGACAGATGCAGCCCCATCGCGATGCGCGGCAGGAGCCTTTCACCGTCACGCCGCAGCAGCATCAGCGCGGCAGGAAGCGCAACGCACCAGGACAGGTTTGACCAGCCGGCGGCAAAGACCTGCTGATGCCAGAGCTGATACCCCACCATCAGCAGCATCAGCGGCCACAGCAGCCATTTGCTGGCATCCAGCTCTCGCCACGCCAGATGAGCGGCAGCCTGCCGCCAGCCCCAGACCGAGACGGCCGAGAGCGCCAGCACGCCTGCCAGAACAGATAATTCCTGCTTCAGCATCAGCTGTGACGCCCCCAGCAGCGCCACTATCCAGAACAGCAGCCCGCCTGCCAGCAGTGCCCAACTGACGGGCAGAACGATTTCCCGCCACAGCCAGGCCGCAGCCAGCCAGCAAAGGCTGAGGACGGCGAAGATAAGCAGCAGGCTCAGCGATGTCACACCGTTCGTTTGCGCCCACAGCGCGCTACCCAGCGCCAGCACCAGCAGCGCCGTCCCACTATAGCTCATACGTCGCTGCTGCTGTTGCACGCCCAGCCAGAGGATGCCCAGACCCTCCAGCGCCCAGGCCATCGCCGTCCAGCGCGCCGACAGCGCCAGCGGAATGGCGAGCGTGGCAAACCCGCCGCCGATCGCCAGCGCCGCCATGACCAGCGGCCGTCCGAGGGAGGGATAGCGCCGCAGGGCGAGGAACGCCAGCGAGAGGTAAAAGGCACCGTACCCCAGCGCGCTGAGCGCCGGGCCGTAGGTCCAGTGCTGAGTCATGCCGTACTGCATTCCAAAACCAACCAGCGGCGGAGCAAACAGCAGCACGCCGTCAATAATTTGCTTCCCTTTCTCCTGCGCCCGCAGCGACAGCGCCACGCTCAGCACGCCGAATATCAGCGTATTGGCAATCAGGAACAGCTGGCAGACCCCATACTCTTCAGGCCGGTAGTCGTTCAGTCCCCAAAGGCCGCCCACGCCGAATGTAAACAGCAGCCCGAGCAGATTCAGCTCGCGCCAGTGCTGCCAGATGCTGATAGCGAGAATGCCGATGGAAAGCAGGAGGTAGAAAGAGAAGAGCGCCACAAAGCTGCCGCCTCCGGTAGACAACAGCAGCGGCGCAAGATATCCACCGAGACTCGCCAGCATAGCGAGGCTCAGCGCCCTCTGCAGCACCGCCAGCCCGACGCTCGCCGCGCAAATGACCACCAGCAGCGCAAAGGCCAGCGTCATCGGTAACATCTGCCAGAGCCGGAAGGCGCCAAAGACGGTCAGATAGAGGATGCCTGCCGCCCCTCCCTGGAGGATCAGCGAATAGACGCGCTGTCTGTGCCGCAGTCGCCACCCGAGGGCCAGCAGAACCATGGCAAACAGCGCCGTCGCGGCCAGGCGCAGCTCAAGCGGGAACAGGGAGTGCTCGACGGTATAGCGCAGGAGGAATGAAAGACCGAGAAAGAGCAGCAGGATCCCAAGCTTCGCCAGCGGGTTGCCCTGCATGAACCAGCGCACCAGCGACGTCAGTATGCCGCCAAAGGCAGAAGGCTGTTTTGCCGCGGGCGCAGGAGCCGGAGC
>NZ_JBBCPK010000117.1:0-10060 GCF_037150775.1 Leclercia sp. M50 | reverse complement strand
GGGGGCTGCCCTATTAGCGATCATGGTGATCCCGATCCTGATGGGATTGTGGATCAGAGGTAAGATCCCGGCGGAAACCAGTAATCCATTGAACCGCCTGTTGATCCGCCTGTATCACCCCCTGTTGCTCAAAGTGCTGCGCTGGCCGAAAACGACCTTACTGGTGGCGGTGCTGTCGGTTTTGACCGTCATCTGGCCGCTCAATAAGATCGGGGGGGAGTTTCTGCCGCAAATTAATGAAGGCGATCTGCTGTATATGCCCTCTACCCTGCCGGGCATTTCCGCTGCGCAAGCGGCGGCGATGTTGCAAACTACCGATAAACTGATCATGACCGTGCCGGAAGTTGCGCGCGTTTTTGGCAAAACCGGAAAAGCGGAAACGGCAACCGACCCGGCACCGCTGGAGATGGTGGAGACAACCATTCAGCTGAAACCTGAAGATCAGTGGCGGCCGGGTATGACAATGGACAAGATCGTGGCCGAGCTGGATAAAACGGTGCGCCTGCCGGGGCTGGCAAACCTCTGGGTACCGCCCATCCGTAACCGCATTGATATGCTCTCGACCGGGATAAAAAGCCCTATTGGCATCAAAGTCTCCGGTAGGGTTCTGGCCGATATCGACGCCACAGCAGAGCAGATTGAAGGGGTGGCCAGAACCGTGCCGGGGGTCACCTCGGCTCTGGCAGAGCGTCTGGCTGGCGGGCGCTATATCAACGTGGAGATCCAGCGCGACAGAGCGGCGCGCTACGGTATGACCCCAGCCGACGTGCAGCTGTTTATTACCTCCGCCGTCGGTGGGGCCATGATTGGCGAAACGGTGGAGGGCATTGAACGCTATCCTGTGAACCTTCGCTATCCCCAACGCTATCGCAATAGCCCGGAACAGTTGCGTCAGTTGCCCATCCTGACCCCGATGAAACAGCAAATCACCCTTGGGGATGTCGCAGACGTAACGGTCTCAACAGGCGCGTCGATGCTCAAAACAGAAAACGCGCGTCCCACAGGCTGGATTTATATTGATGCCCGCGATCGTGACCTGTTGTCGGTAGTTAACGACCTGAAGCAGGCGATTGCTGAAAATGTGCAGTTAAAACCCGGCATCAGCGTAACCTTCTCCGGGCAGTTTGAATACCTTGAGCGCGCCAGCCAGAAGCTGAAATTGATGGTGCCGATGACATTACTCATCATCTTTGTGCTGCTGTATCTGGCATTTCGTCGCGTTGGTGAAGCGTTACTGATCATTACCAGCGTCCCCTTTGCCCTGGTGGGCGGGTTCTGGTTCCTGTTATGGATGGGGTTTCACATGTCGGTAGCCACCGGTACTGGCTTTATTGCGCTGGCCGGGGTAGCCGCGGAATTTGGGGTAGTAATGTTGATGTATCTGCGCCATGCCATCGAGGCCGATCCATCTCTGGACGATCCACGCACCTTCAGTACTGTAAAACTGGACGCTGCGCTGTATCAGGGGGCGGTTCTGCGTGTGCGGCCTAAAGCGATGACGGTCGCGGTGATCCTTGCCGGTTTGCTGCCCATTTTATGGGGCGCTGGCGCAGGCTCGGAAGTGATGAGCCGGATTGCTGCCCCGATGATTGGTGGCATGATCACAGCACCACTGCTGTCGCTGTTTATTATTCCGGCGGCCTATAAATTGATGTGGCTGCACGGGCACCGTCGCGCCCGCGTTTAGAAAGACTTTTCCTGGGCCTTTACCCGTTTGCGTTATTCAGCAGCTAACGCGGCGGATAAAGGCCTTATGAAAAGAGAACTCGCTGGTCAGCGATCGCTACGGGAGAGGCTCTGAGCAGCGATCTGCATCCGCAGTGAGGTCAGCACGGTAATGCCATCAACCCTCGATATCTGCCAGGTCGCCCTTCTCCTGCAGCCAGTTGCGGCGGTCTTCCGAGCGCTTCTTGGCCAGCAGCATATCCATCACCGCAGTGGTCTGCTGCTCATCTTCATCGCTGATGGTGAGCTGCACCAGACGGCGGGTGTTCGGATCGAGCGTGGTTTCACGCAGCTGCAACGGGTTCATCTCGCCCAGCCCTTTAAAGCGCTGCACGTTAGGTTTGCCCTTCTTGCGTTTAAGCTGTTCCAGCACGCCCGCTTTCTCTTCTTCCGTCAGGGCGTAATAGACCTCTTTACCGAGATCGATACGGTACAACGGCGGCAGCGCCACATAGACATGGCCGTTTTTCACCAGCGTGCGGAAATGCTTCACAAAGAGCGCGCACAGCAGGGTGGCGATGTGCAGACCATCGGAGTCCGCATCCGCAAGGATACAGATCTTGCCGTAACGCAGCTGGCTGAGATCTTCGCTGTCCGGATCAATACCGATCGCCACCGAGATGTCATGCACCTCCTGGGACGCCAGCACCTCATCGGAAGAGACTTCCCAGGTGTTAAGGATCTTACCCTTCAGCGGCATGATCGCCTGATATTCACGGTCGCGCGCCTGCTTGGCCGACCCACCCGCAGAGTCCCCTTCCACGAGGAACAGCTCGGTGCGGTTCAGATCCTGTGCGGTACAGTCCGCCAGCTTGCCCGGCAGCGCAGGGCCGCTGGTGAGCTTTTTGCGCACCACTTTCTTCGCCGCGCGCAGACGGCGCTGGGCGCTGGAGATCGCCATTTCGGCCAGCATTTCTGCGGCCTGCACGTTCTGGTTCAGCCACAGGCTGAAGGCATCTTTCACCACGCCGGAGACAAACGCCGCGCACTGGCGTGATGAGAGCCGCTCTTTAGTCTGACCGGCAAACTGCGGATCCTGCATCTTCACGGAGAGGACGTAGGCGCAGCGCTCCCAGATATCTTCCGCCGACAGCTTCACGCCGCGCGGCAGGATGTTGCGGTATTCGCAGAACTCACGCATCGCGTCCAGCAGCCCCTGGCGCAGGCCGTTCACGTGCGTGCCGCCCTGCATGGTCGGGATCAGGTTAACGTAGCTTTCAGTCAGCAGCTCGCCGCCTTCCGGCAGCCACAGCAGCGCCCAGTCCACCGCTTCCGTATCACCGGCAAAATTACCGATAAACGGTTTTTCCGGCAGGGTTGGCAGGCCGTTAACCGCTTCGCCCAGGTAATCATTCAGACCATCCTGGTAGCACCAGCGCTGCTCGCTGTTGTTGACCTCATCCTTGAAGGTAATTTCTACCCCAGGGCAGAGCACCGCTTTCGCTTTCAGGATGTGCGTTAAGCGAGAAACCGAGAAACGCGGGCTGTCGAAGAAGCTCTCGTCCGGCCAGAAGTGGACGCTGGTACCGGTATTGCGTTTCGCGCAGGTACCGATCACCTGCAAATCCTGCACTTTATCGCCGTTCTCAAAGGCGATGTTGTAGACCTGGCCGTCGCGCTTAACGGTCACTTCAACGCGTTTGGACAGGGCGTTCACCACGGAGATACCTACCCCGTGCAGACCGCCTGAGAACTGGTAATTTTTATTGGAGAACTTACCGCCCGCATGCAGGCGGCAGAGGATCAGTTCAACCGCCGGCACACCCTCTTCCGGGTGGATATCGACAGGCATGCCGCGCCCGTCGTCGATCACTTCCAGCGACTGGTCGGCATGCAGAATAACGTCAACGCGTCTGGCATGACCCGCCAGCGCTTCGTCGACGCTGTTATCAATTACTTCCTGGCCCAGATGGTTTGGGCGCGTGGTATCGGTGTACATCCCCGGACGGCGGCGAACCGGCTCAAGCCCGGTGAGTACCTCAATGGCATCAGCGTTATAGGTTTGCGTCATGATTTAAACTAGCAATTCGCAGCGATTGTCAGAGGCTGTGCAGACCGAGAAAATCGACAATCTGGGTGAAATGATCCTCAAAGCCCGTGAAAGCGTGGTTGCCACCCTCTTCTACAGTCTGGCGGCAGGAGGCGTAATACGCCACTGCCTGGCGGTAATCCAGCACTTCATCACCCGTCTGTTGCAGCAGCCAGATAAGATCTGGCGCTTCCAGCGGATCAATCTGCATCACTTTGAGGTCGTAAATATGGCGAGACTCTAGCACATATTGCTGTCCGGTGTAGGGGTTCTCGTTGTGCCCAAGATAGCCCACCAGCAGCTCAAAAGGCCGCACCGCTGGGTTCACCACCACGGCGGGCAGCATAAAGCACTGAGAGAGCCAGGTGGCGTAGTAGCCACCAAGGGAAGAGCCCACCACACCGAAAGGCTCGCCGCCGTGCGCCATGACGATGGTCTCCAGCATCTCGGCGGCGTCAGCCGGGTACGGCGGCAATTGCGGGACGATCATCTCGACGTCGGGATGATGAACCTCCAGCCATTGGCGAAACAGCGTCGCTTTTGCCGAGCGCGGGGAGCTGTTGAACCCGTGCAGATAAAGGAGCGCAGACATCAGTAGCCTTCTGAAGCGGTATCCGGGCGGAACCGGGTGCCTTCCAGGCGGCAGACTTCGGTGGTCAACGAGCCGTCGGCATGCAGTTCCAGCCAGCGCCAGCCTGGCGCAATGGTATCTAACGTGAAGTTCGCGCAATGCGGTTTGAACTGCACGCAGGTAGAAGGCGTAGCCAGCAGGCGACGACCGTTCCAGTCGAGATCCTGCTCCTGATGGATATGCCCGCAGAGCAAGTGCTTCACCCGCGGGAATTTTTCCAGCACCTGATCCAGGGCGGCGGAGTTGCGCAGACTGTGCTGATCGAGCCAGCTACATCCTGCCGGCAGCGGATGATGATGCAGTAAAAGCAGGGTGTTGCGCTCCGGCTCAGCCGCCAGTTTCGCTTCCAGCCACTCCAGCTGAAAATCGCTCAGCTCACCGTGCGGCACGCCGAAGACCTGGCTGTCGAGCAGCAGAATCTGCCAGTGGTCGCCGGCGTAGACCCGTTTAGCGGGCGAAATGCCTGAATCCTGAAGTGCGCTGTACATCGCAGGTTGAAAATCGTGGTTTCCCGGTAACCAGACGCAGGGCGCGTGAAAGCTCGCGGTACCTTCAGCGAAATGCTGATAAGCCGCGGCGGTTTGGTCCTGCGCCAAATCGCCCGTTGCGACTATCAAATCGCATTCGCGCTTCTGGCCATGAATGGCTTCCAGAACAGCCTGATAACTCTCCCAGGTATTCACACCTAACAGGGTTTCATGCTTATTGGCAAACAGGTGAGTATCGGTAATTTGTAATACCCTGACTGGCGCCCCACCAGCAACAGTCAGGTTCAACAGGCTTTCCAAATGGTGTCCTTAGGTAGGTTTCACGACGCTAACAAACCGGAATCGCCATCGCTCCATGTGCTAAACAGTATCTTAGCCAATCAGCCAGAAACTGATTAATTTGATGCTTTTCGTCACGTTGATGCAACTTTTTATTTGGGTAATCATAACGCGCTTTGAAGCGGAAGATCTGCTGACTTGAACACACTTCAGCGACCATCGCGTCATGGTACAGCCGCACCGTCATCGACGGCAGGCTCCAGTAGCTGATGGAAGGTGCCGTTTGTTCAATCTCCACCAGCGTAGTGTAACGGGTTGATTCCGTAATCGTTAACCGATACTGCGCGTTGCTCACCTGATAGCTCACTGTTTCGCCGGGCGCGTCATTACGCGGCAGCAAACGGCGCAACTGGGCGAAGTTGGTTTCGCACAGGCGCATCATTTCAGGGAAGTCAGGTGTATAACGCTTCATTTTTTCCACTCGTTTCTTAATTCCTGATAGTGCAGCTGTAGCCATTGCAAAGCGATGACAGACGCCGCGTTGTCGATTTTCCCCTCTTCTACCCATTGATAAGCCTGCTCCCGACTTACCACATGAACACGAATATCTTCGTTTTCATCAACCAGACCGTGAATCCCTTGCGCGGTCGTGGCGTCCACTTCGCCTACCAGAACCGATAAACGCTCGCTGGTGCCGCCAGGGCTTGCCAGATAATTCGAAATCGGTTTTGTACGCCCAACCATCAGCCCGGCCTCTTCCATCGCCTCGCGACGGGCAACCTCATCCGGGGTCTCGCCTGCTTCAACCATCCCGGCTACCATCTCCAGCAGCCACGGGCTTTCGCTGGTATCCAGCGCGGCAATGCGAATCTGCTCTACCAGTACCACTTCATCACGCACTGGGTCAAAGGGTAGCAAGACTGCAGCATGCCCGCGCTCAAAAATTTCGCGCCGCACTTCGCCACTCATTTCGCCGTTAAACAGACGATGGCGAAAACGGTATAATTCCAGTGAAAAAAATCCGCTGTAGAGCGTTTCTCGTGCAATAATTTCTACATCGTTTTTTGTGAATGTCACTGGCATCTTCTCTGGTTTTTCCATGTTTGCGTCCTGTTATTTATGGTGGCGTTAAGGTGAAATTCCAATCTGCTAAACTGCGGTTTCTACAACAGTATGGTAAATTGGTGCAAGTTACTGCCGCATGGCACGGAACGCCAACCTTTTGCAGTGGCGAAGTCTGCTAGAATCGGTAGATATTTTTTAATTAGATCAGCGCTAACAAAGCTTCACAACAAGGAAAGCAAATGAAGAAATTGCTCCCCATCCTCATCGGCCTGAGCCTGACGGGCTTCAGCGCGTTGAGTCAGGCAGAAGACCTGATACAGGTTTATAAGCAGGCACGTCTGAGCAACCCGGAACTGCGCAAGTCCGCTGCCGATCGTGACGCTGCATTTGAAAAAATTAATGAAGCACGCAGTCCATTATTACCACAGCTGGGTTTAGGTGCTGATTATACCTATAACAACGGCTATCGTGATGCGAATGGCATCGACTCCAACGTCACCAGCGGTTCACTCCAGTTGACCCAGACGCTGTTTGATATGTCTAAATGGCGTACCCTGAGCCTGCAGGAAAAAGCAGCCGGTATTCAGGATGTCACCTATCAGACCGACCAGCAGACGCTGATCCTGAACACGGCCACCGCCTACTTCAGAGTGCTGAGCGCCATCGACACGCTCTCCTATATTGAAGCGCAGAAACAAGCCATCTACCGTCAACTCGATCAGACCACCCAGCGTTTTAACGTGGGTCTGGTCGCCATTACCGACGTGCAGAACGCCCGTTCACAATACGACAGCGTGCTGGCGAACGAAGTAACCGCGCGTAACGACCTGGATAACGCCGTTGAACAGCTGCGTCAGGTCACCGGTAACTACTATCCGCAACTGGCTTCCCTGAACGTTGAACGCTTCAAAACTGACAAGCCGCAGGCGGTGAATGCCCTGCTGAAAGAAGCTGAAAACCGTAACCTTAGCCTGCTGCAGGCCCGCCTGAACCAGGATCTGGCTCGCGAGCAAATTCGCCAGGCACAGGATGGCCACCTGCCGACCCTGAGCCTGAACGCCTCTACCAGCGTGTCGAATACCAGCTACAGCGGCTCCAGAACCAGCGGTGCCCAGGGTGGTCAGTACAGCGACAGCGATGTCGGTCAGAACCAAATTGGTCTGAGTTTCTCCCTGCCGATTTATCAGGGTGGTCAGGTCAATTCGCAGGTGAAACAGGCGCAGTACAACTTTGTCGGCGCCAGCGAACAGCTTGAAAGTGCGCACCGCAGCGTGGTTCAGACCGTGCGTTCCTCCTTCAACAACGTGAACGCCTCTATCAGCAGCATCAACGCCTACAAACAGGCCGTTGTCTCTGCCCAGAGCTCTCTGGATGCATCGGAAGCCGGTTACTCGGTGGGTACCCGTACCATTGTTGACGTTCTGGATGCGACCACCACGCTCTACAACGCCAAACAACAGCTCTCCAACGCCCGTTACAACTACCTGATTAACCAGCTGAACATCAAGTCGGCGCTGGGTACGTTGAACGAGCAGGATCTGCTGGCGCTGAACGGCGCTCTGGGTAAACCTATCTCCACTACCCCAGAGGTTGTGGCTCCGGAAAATCCACAGCAGGCTGCCTCTGCTGATGGCTTAACCGCCGCCGCTGCGCGTACCACCAGCAACTAATGCTGTCATCCGGCCAGGGCTATCCTGGCCGGGTATTATCGCGCTGCCCGACAAAAAAACGTAAGCCAACGTAAAGATCCCCCAGTTTCGCCCCCATCGCTTCAATTTCCACCACTCATCCTCTATTCTGAGCGTTATTTTCTGTGTTTTATCACTGGGTCCTGGAAGACGATCATGAAACGGACAAAATCCATTAATCACGCCACGTTCCGCAAAAGCTGGAACGCGCGTCACCTCACTCCTGTCGCCCTGGCGCTGGGCGCCGTGTTTATGCTGGCAGGCTGTGAGCAAAGCGACGAAACGGTTTCGCTCTACCAGAATGCCGATGACTGTGCCTCCGCCACCGGCAACAAGGCAGAGTGTACTACCGCCTACAACAATGCCCTGAAAGAGGCCGAACGTACCGCGCCGAAATATGCCAGCCGTGAAGACTGCGTGGCGGAATTTGGCGAAGGCCAGTGCCAGCAGGCACCAGCTCCAGCTCAGGCGGGCACGGCGCCAGAAAACCAGGCGCAGGCGCAATCCAGCGGCAGTTTCTGGATGCCATTGATGGCCGGTTACATGATGGGCCGACTGATGAGCGGCGGCGCGGGCTATCAACAGCAACCGCTGTTCAGCTCTAAAAACCCGGCCAGCCCGGCTTACGGCCAGTATACCGATGCCAGCGGCAAAGGTTACGGTGCTGCCCAGCCAGGCCGCACCATGACCGTCCCGAAAACCGCCATGGCGCCTAAACCGGCTACGACCAGCACCGTTACCCGCGGCGGCTTTGGTGAATCTGTTGCCAAACAGAACACCATGCAGCGCAGCGCGACCGGCACCTCAACGCGCTCAATGGGCGGCTGATAATGGAACGAGTCAGTATTGTTGAGCGCCCGGACTGGCGCGAAAAAGCCACCGAATATGGTTTCAACTTCCACACCATGTACGGCGAGCCGTACTGGTGTGAAGATGCCTACTACAAGCTGACCCTCGCCCAGGTTGAAAAACTGGAAGAGGTGACGGCGGAGCTGCATCAGATGTGCCTGAAGGTGGTGGAAAAGGTGATCGCCAGCGATGAGCTGCTGACTAAATTCCGCATTCCGAAGCACACCTGGGGCTTTGTGCGTCAGTCATGGCTGACCCATCAGCCGTCGCTCTACTCCCGCCTCGATCTGGCGTGGGATGGCACCGGCGAGCCGAAGCTGCTTGAGAACAACGCCGATACACCAACCTCCCTGTATGAAGCGGCCTTCTTCCAGTGGATCTGGCTGGAAGATCAGCAGAACGCAGGCCATCTGCCGGAAGGCAGTGACCAGTTCAACAGCTTGCAGGAAAAGCTGATCGCGCGTTTCGCTGAACTGCGCGAACAGCACGGCTTCAACCTGCTGCACTTTGCCTGCTGTCGTGACACGGTCGAAGATCGCGGCACGGTACAGTACCTGCAGGACTGCGCCGCCGAAGCGGACGTTGCCAGCGAATTTCTCTACATGGAAGATATCGGGCTGGGTGAAAAAGGCCAGTTCACCGATCTGCAGGACCAGGTAATCAGTAACCTGTTCAAGCTCTATCCGTGGGAATACATGCTGCGCGAAGTTTTCTCTACCAAGCTGGAAGATGCCGGCGTGCGCTGGCTGGAGCCGGCCTGGAAGAGCATTATCTCCAACAAAGCGCTGTTACCGCTGCTGTGGGAGATGTTCCCGGACCATCCAAACCTGCTGCCCGCTTACTTCGCGGAAGATGACTATCCTCAGATGGAGAAGTATGTCAAAAAGCCGATTTTCTCCCGCGAAGGCGCCAACGTATCGATTATCGAAAACGGTAACACCGTGGAAGCGGTAGAAGGTCCGTATGGCGAAGAAGGGATGATCGTCCAGCAGTTCTGTCAGTTACCGAAGTATGGCGACAGCTACATGCTGATCGGCAGCTGGCTGATCAACGATCAGCCAGCCGGGATTGGTATTCGTGAAGATCGGGCGTTGATCACCCAGGATCTGTCGCGGTTCTATCCGCATATCTTCGTGGAGTAGCCTGTGGTGCCGGGTGGCGGCTTCGCCTTACCCGGCCTACATCACTCCGCAGGCCCGGTAAGCGCAGCGCCACCGGGCGCTTTACCCCACCTGCACCGACAACATACTCAAGCTGCCCATCTCAATGCCGTCCACCGGTGTGGAAACGGGCTCCTGACCATCCC
>NZ_JBBCPK010000116.1:0-10240 GCF_037150775.1 Leclercia sp. M50 | reverse complement strand
CTGGAGATCCGCTTTTTAAGTATAGCGATCCCGTCCCATTTATATTGGGCAAGCCTGTTAATCGATATTCCCGGCGGTAAACCCGCCGGACGTTAATTAATAACTGTGAGGTTTTTCCGGTAGCTGTTAGGGGTAAATGAGGTCAATTTCTTAAAGGTTTTAATAAACAGACTCGGACTGCTATAACCGGATTCGTAAGCAATATCCGTCACCGAATAATTGGTGATTTCCAGCTGTTTTCTGGCGAAATTGATCCGTATTTCATTAATAATCTGCATCGGTGTTTTCTGGTAATAACGCTGGGTGGCGCGGGTCAGGTATTCCTGGGATTTTCCCGATAGCGCCACCATATTTTCCAGCGCGTTTTCACCAAAACGCAGCTTGTCATGCATCGATTCAACGGTCGTGCGCAGCCATTGCGGAATATCGTCGGATGCCTGCTGCTCTTCGCGATAATGGCGTAGCCGATTGACGACGTAAAAGGTCACCGTTTCAATAAATTCATCGAATTCATTGTCGCGGAAGTTGAGTGAGGCAATAACAGTGTCGATCCAGTTCAGGAATTCACTTTTAACGTGATAAACCTGCGATGCAACAAAGCAGAACGGCAGCAGCGGCGAGTAGTGGGTTTCGAAGAAGCGTTTACTGATGCCGACGTTGAGAATGCGCGTGGCACCAAAATCGTAAAAGCTCTGATGGTGAGAACCCATCGGGATAAAAACAAAATCCCCACGCTCCAGCAGCACCCGCTTGCCGTTGATCTCCTGGAAATAGCGGCCGGTCAGCACGATGGTGAACTCATAGTAGTCATGCTGATGCAGACCGCTGATGCTCTCCACCTTGTTGTAGATAAACACATGAAAATTTTTACCATTAAACAGCTGTTGTTCCCGGGCGGTAGTGATTTCCATGGCGCTGACCTCCTGCTATCAGTCTGACCTACTGCATTTTCTCGTGAAGTTCGATGAGTTCCGCCACCAGCTCACGCGCCAGCATGGAGGTCATCAGATGGTCCTGAGCATGTACCAGCACCAGGCTGACCTTCATTTTACCTTCACCCTGATCGCTTTCGATCAGTTTTGTTTGCACAAGGTGCGCTTCATTGAGCGCGGTGCGCGACTGGGCCATCATCTCTTTCGCGGTGTCGAAATCGCCCTGCTTGGCTTTTTTCAGCGCCGCGTACGCCAGGCTGCGGGCCTGACCGGAGTTGATGATAAGCCCCATCACCACTTCTTCAAGATCGTTCTCTGCGACCTCTTCCGCTTCTGCAACTACATTCTCTAAATCAAACATGTTTTCTCTCCTGTAGTGACGCGGGTGGCCCCGCGTCATACGACATCAGAATTTCAGTGCGAGGGCGATATCCTCTTCGCTCTCTTCTTCATCAATGGTGGTCTGGGCTTTATTGGCGATGGCAACGAATGGCATATAGAGCAGGGTTGCCACACCCAGGTTAAATATCGCCAGCAAGAAGGCCGCTACGCTGCCGTTGGTGTTGAAGAAGGCGCCCAGACCGGCTGGCATGGTCCACGGTGCAATGTTAGTAACCGGCGGGATGATGCCCAGGTAGTAAGCCGTCAGGGTAATGGCCGCCAGCAGCGGCTGCACCAGGACGAACGGAATAAACATCACCGGGTTCATGATAATCGGCAGACCGAACAGGATGGGCTCGTTAATCTGGAAGATGCCTGACGGCAATGCCAGCTTCGCCACCTGACGGTGATCCGCACGACGGGAGGTGATAAATACCGCGATGATCAGGCCCAGCGTTGCCCCGGTACCGCCCAGGAAGATGTAGGAGTCCAGCATCGGTTTCGCCCACACGTGGAAGGTTTTACCGGCCGCCAGCGCTGCGTCAACGGAGCCGTACTGCTGGTAGAGCGCCACGTTTTCCAGCGCCCATGGGGTCATGATGCCGCTGTCCAGCGCAGCCAGCGCCAGAGAGCCGTGAACACCGAAGAACCAAAGCAGGGAGGTGAAAATCACGTAAGCCCAGCCTACCACGCCCCCCATGGATGCCAGCGGTGTGGAGATGGTGTCCATGATGATCTGGTGGAAGTTGGTGCCCCAGTGTGAGAGCGCCCAGGCGATGGTCCCCATGATGGAGAGAATAATGAAGCCGGGGATCAGCGCCGAGAACGAGCGCGATACCGATGCCGGAACGCTGTCCGGTAAGCGAATCACCCAGTTGCGTCGAATAATAAAGGTAAACATCTCCGCCACCACCAGACCGATCACAATGCCGGAGATGATGTTTGCCCCGCCCAGCCAGTTGGCGCCCACTGCGTAGGCTTCGCCCACGCTGTAAGGGGTGACGGTCATAAACGCAGCGACAGATAATAAACCGGCGGCCAGTGAGTCGACTTTACGCTCTTCTGCCAGCGCCATCCCGATAAAGAAAGGTGCCATCAGCGACATAATACCCAGCGTACCGTTGTACACATTGCCGCCGATGGCCTTGAAACCATTTAATGTTTCAATAGTTGAGGGATCTAAACGCACGCCTAATGAATAGAAAAATGAACCATCACCGAAGCTAAGAAAAACGTTGTTAATTAAAACGAACATGGCCCCGGCCAGTGTTAACGGCATTACTTTAATAAAACCGTTTTTAATGGCGTTGACATGCGGTTGCTTTCCTATTTTAACTGCAAAAGGAAGGAGTACCTTTTCAAGCGCAGCAATAAATCTACTCATAGAAAATACCCTTAAATGCCGCAATAATATTGCGGCGTAAATGTGTGAAATTGCTCTTTGACGGGAAAAATAAAAATTAAATTAATTATCAGCTTTTTTAATCGCCGCTACTGCAGCTTTAAGAACACCCAAACCATCCACTTTGCCGTACAGGGCAGAGTCGATCACTTCAACCGGTTTATTCGGTAACAGACGCTGAATTTCTGGCAACATATAGGCAATTTGCGGCCCCAGCAGTACCACATCGGCACTGGTGCCTTTTTCGCCTGCCAGCGTTTCCGGGAAGGCTTCAATGATAACCGGAACTTCGTACTTCTCGGCCTGCGCGCGCATCTTTGACACCAGCAGTGACGTTGACATGCCTGCTGAGCAAAACAGATAGATATGTTTCTTTTCCATAATGACTTCCCTCTTATATAGCCACCGCGTTAGCTGCGACTTCAGCACCGTTACCGGGCGTTCTTCTCGCAGGCTGGTCTGATGGGATGAGTATACGGCAAGCGAAAAGGCTGTGGTAATCCAGGATGTTTTGGAATTGTCTCTCATTGACCTGCGGTTATGACAACCTTCACATTTCAGGCAAATAATTCGCGATAAGAAATAAGATTATAGGGGGGATAAAGAAAAACCGGCCAGTTGGCCGGTTTGGATCTGCTCAGGCAAAAGGGTTATCAGGCTTTAGGTGCCTGCGGATCGGTGTCATATTCCGCGCAGGTCTGGTAGCCAGAGTTCATAACGTGACCTGTGTCATCTAATGCAACAAAATAGGTTTCGGTTTTACCATCCCGTTGACCCAGGATATAGGTCTGGCAGGTACCGCGAGCGTGGATCATCGTCACTTCAGAGGATGGCTTACCGGCCAGCTGCTCGACCTGAGCGCGGCTCATCCCTTTCTTAACATCTTTGACCACAGGCTCTTTAAACTGATCGGTTGTGCGGTCATAAGCGGTACAGCCCGCCAGTAAAGTCAGTACAGCCGCTGCGCCTAACATTCCTGCTACGTTCTTGTTCATATTCCGTCCTCTTGTTTATCAGCGTGTTAAGTAAGCCTGGAATAGAAAACCACATTTTTCAACCTCAAGCGTGACGGCAAAGTTTTTTCGGAAAATTCCGGCAAAACAAAAATAACCTGCTAAATCGCTCTATTTCGCTCCATTCAAATTTGTGATCCTTGTCGTTTTACCCATCACAGGTTAGCTTTAACAGTACATTCATCAGGCAAATTTGTGTAACGGAGGGGCTAGATGGCTCTGCAACAAGAGATTATCCAGGCACTGGGTGCAAAACCCACTATCAATGCGGAAGAAGAGATTCGCCGTAGCGTCGATTTTTTGAAATCCTACTTAACCCGCTTCCCGTTTCTGAAAACGCTGGTGCTGGGCATCAGCGGCGGTCAGGACTCTACGCTCGCCGGGAAGCTCGCCCAGATGGCGATTAACGAACTGCGTGCCGAAACGGGGAATAACGACCTGCAGTTTATCGCGGTGCGCCTGCCCTACGGTGTGCAGTTCGACGAGCAGGATTGTCAGGATGCCATCGCGTTCATCCAGCCCGATCGCGTGCTGACCGTCAATATTAAAGAAGCAGTGCTGGCCAGCGAAAAAGCGCTGCGCGAGGCGGGCATTGAGCTGAGCGATTTCGTCCGCGGTAACGAAAAAGCCCGCGAGCGCATGAAGGCGCAGTACAGCATCGCCGGGATGACCGGCGGCGTAGTAGTGGGGACAGACCATGCGGCAGAAGCCCTGACCGGCTTCTTCACCAAATATGGCGATGGCGGTACCGACATTAATCCGCTGTTTCGTCTCAACAAGCGCCAGGGCAAACAGCTGCTGGCCGCGCTGGGCTGTCCGGAGCATCTGTATAAAAAAGCCCCTACCGCAGATCTGGAAGACGATCGCCCTTCCCTGCCTGACGAAGCTGCGCTGGGCGTGACCTATGAAAATATTGATGATTATCTGGAAGGTAAGACGCTGGACGAAGGCACCGCCCGCATTATCGAAGGCTGGTACCTGAAGACCGAGCACAAACGTCGCCCGCCGATCACGGTGTTTGACGACTTCTGGAAAGCGTAATCTGACGGGGCGGCTTATGCCGCCTCTTTTTTAACCGCACCACTGCTGCTACACTGTATGCCTGAACAGTATCAGGAGTATGTTGTGAGCAGGCGTCAATCGGCACCGCGGCTTGAATTTGAAGCGGCAGCAATCTATGAATATCCCGAACATCTGCGCCCGTGGCTTGTGGCACTTCCCAGGCAGCCAGGCGTCTACTTCTTTCATGGCGAAAGCGATGCCATGCCGCTTTATATCGGCAAGAGCGTCAATATCCGCAGCCGGGTGCTGTCGCATCTGCGCACGCCGGACGAAGCCGCTATGCTGCGCCAGTCCCGGCGCATCACCTGGACGCAAACCGCGGGCGAGCTGGGCGCCCTGCTGCTGGAAGCGCGTTTAATCAAGGAGCAGCAGCCGCTGTTCAATAAACGATTACGTCGCAACCGCCAGCTCTGCTCGCTGCAAATCACCGAGGGTAAACCGCAGATCGTCTATGCCCGCGAGGTCGATTTTTCGCATACCCCGAACCTGTATGGCCTGTTCGCTAACCGCCGGGCGGCGCTGCAAACCTTACAGACGCTGGCCGACGAGCGACAGCTCTGTTACGGCCTGCTGGGGCTGGAGTCGTTAAGCCGCGGGCGGGCCTGTTTCCGCTCCGCCCTGAAGCGTTGTGCAGGGGCGTGCTGCGGGAAAGAGAGCGTGGAGGAGCATCAGCAGCGGCTGGTTGAAGGGTTGCAGGCGATAGGCGTCACCTGCTGGCCGTGGGACTGCGCCGTGGCGCTGAAAGAGTCGCGCCCGGAGATGACCCACTACCACATTATCCATAACTGGCTCTGGCTGGGCGCGGTGGAAAGCCTGGACGAGGCGGCGGAACTGCTGCGCACGCCCGCCGGTTTTGATCAGGATGGGTATAAAATACTCTGCAAGCCGCTGCTGGCGGGAAAGTATGAGATCATTCCGCTCAGTGGCCTGGAAGCCAGAAAATCTCGCTGAACAGCAGGGTGCCCTCGTCCTTAAGCAATCGCAGGGTATGGTCGCCCTCATGCCAGTACGCCCCCTGATCGGCGGTCAGCAGTTTATCACCCAGCTGCCAGGCGCCGCTCAGCACAAACACCACGCCGCCGCGTGACGCGAATGTCGTGAAGGTGCGATCCGCCACCCGCACCTTAGCCCGGCAGCAATCCCGGCGGGTCATGATGTTAAAGTCCATCGACATCTGCCCTTCCAGCAGCTGCGCCTTGACCGGCAGTTCTCCGGCAAAGCTGAAGGGTTGATGACGCCGCAGCGTGTGATTAAACGCCTTTCCACCATCCAGATGCACTTCTCCCCCTTCCAGCAGGGTGATCACCCGATCAACACCGGGGGAAACAGAAAAATCACCGTTGCTGGCAAGGGAGGCAATACTGGCGCGCCAGTTAAAGTCCCGGGTTGCAGGAGGGAAACAACATATTTCGCGCGTCTCTCCCGCGCCGTTGCGCCAGAGGTTAACCGGCATTTTGCGGATATCGAAGAATTCCATCACCACTCCAAATGGCGCAATACGCGCCAAAGCACCCCGCCCAGGGCGGTCGCTTTTTGTTTGTTATCGTTAGGTCGCTGCAGAACAGTATCGGCAGATGTGCGGGTGGGCCTTAGTCTGACGACGAAAAAAGTAACGTCAGAAATTTCAAACACATTCTGCAAATCGATAACAGGAGAATACCGGGATGGCGGCGGCTGGCAAGAGGCTGGAAAAGAAAAAACCGCCGGACCTGCCCACAGCAAATCTGCTTGAGTGGACAAGACTCCGGCGGTCTTGAATAGCTGAACCGATTATTCGGCTGAGGTGGTCATTTTACCTTTCGCCGCGGAACGTTCTGTCAGACGCTTCTCAAAATTGGCATTAAACTGCTTTTTCTGTTCCGGGGTAAGGATGTTGTAAATCTTGTTCTGGGTTTCCATGTGCGCCAGCATGCGGGCTTTATGCTGCTCAGCCATCTTATCAACCTGCGCTTCGGCCTTCGCTTTATCGAAGGCGTCGCTGGCGATGATGTCATGCATTGCGCGGCGCTCTTCTACCGGCGGACGCTTCATCTGGTCACGCTGGCTTTTCATGATGTCGCGGATCTGCTCTTTCTGCGCATCCGTCAGGTTCAGGTCTTTAAACATCATGTCGTGATGCATGCCCGGCTTACCTTTGTGATGCATCATTTTGCCTTCGGTCGGTGCAGCCGTGGTGGTGGTGGCGGTATCAGCGGCGAACGCCGCGCTGGTAGCGCCCAGAGCCAGGGTAGAGGCAACAAACAGTGCAGTTAATTTACGCATAATTTTGTCCTTCCTTTCAGTTATTCTTCGGCGCTATGCCGTGTTGACGAGATTAACTTTACGGGGTTTATCGTCAATTAGTCAGAGCAACGGTAAAACAGTGAAAGTGTAAAAAACAAATTATCGTCAAATATGGAGAAAATAAGGATAAAGCGTGGAGAGTTGAAACAAAAATATGCATGCAGATGATTTTAAAGAGATTGTGGAGAAGTATACCGACAAACAGATTAATAATAAAGCAAACAACCAGGAATAATCCGTAATAAAACGGCAGACGAGTGAAATGGCTGAGAAAATAAACAACCCCACCGCGTTACGCAGATGGGGTCAGGTGATTTTCAGGCAACTTTTTCCAGCATCAGCCCGGCACGCAAACCAAAGGCCACGGCGGGGTTCGGGAAAAGAACATACTCGGTTGGCTTTTGTACTTCATAGCGTTCTTCGCCATCCTCTGCCAACAATACCCCCTGGCGGAACGGCGTAAAGTTCAGGGTATGACTCGCCATGTGCAGCACAAAGGCCTCGCTGCGGCGGGTGATCTGCTGCACCACCCGGTACTGCTCGACAGGAGCAACATGCTGCTCGGGTGCCTCACCGCTCAGCAGGGCATACAGCGCCCGATGAGTCGTGGCGAAGCGGGTCAGATCGTTATGGCCGAACGGCAGCGCTTTGCCCAGTTCCAGCGTACAGGCCAGGGCGCCAAAGCGCTCACAGCTGAAGTGGGTGAAGGTGCCCCCCGGGGCCTGATGAAAGACCAGCGCCTCCAGCCCGGCATCGCCGAGCCACTGAATAAACGCCTCATCCCAGGGCTGATTGCGCTGGGGCAGCACGCCAAAGCGCTCATGATACGAGGCGCGGATGGCGGTATGCAGATCCAGATGCCAGCGATCGGACCCCGCCTGCTGATAAAAGGCCGCTAACAGATCCTCCAGCAGCGCCGCCCGTTCGGTCTCCTCGCAGGCCGGGAACTGCGCCCCGCGCCCGCTGAACAGGCGATTGATATCGCAGGTCAGGTAGCGCTTGCCGGCTCGCAGCGCCGGAGGATTCCCGTAGATAATCAGCAGACGGCAGCGCAGCGAGAGTTCGCCGCGAAAGAGCGCCCTGACCAGCAGGTCGACAATCTCCACCGGCGCCGTTTCGTTGCCGTGTATCCCGGCAGAGAGCACCAGGGCTCGCTCGCTGTCTGCCTCCGGGACGAGCTCCAGCACGCCGCGTGCCAGCCAGCGCCAGTGAAACGAAGCCCCTTTGCCCTCCCGTCGGGCGGGCGTTTCATTCGCCATGGTCAGCGCCAGAAAATTTTCCATAACGCCTCCTTTATTGCTGGAACGGGTAGACGGAGCCCAGTTGCAGAATGCGGGTCAGGGCATCCAGCGCTTCGCGTCCTTCCCGTAAAAGCTGCGGATCGACCAGGTCGGCCTGGGTCAACCGATCGCGATAGTAGCGATCCACCCAGTCATTAAGGGTGTTGAACAGGGTATCGTTCATCATCACCGCCGGGTTAACCGCCCGCTGCTCCTCAGGGGTGAGCACCACGCGCAGGCGCAGACAGGCCGGACCGCCGCCGTTGGCCATGCTTTCGCGCAGATCGAACACCCGCAGCTCGCTGATGGGGTTATCCTCGGCCACCAGCTGATTCAGATAGCGCCAGACGCCAGGATGGTTCTGCGACTCCTGGGGTAGCACCAGCATCATGCTGCCGTCGTCACGGCTCAGCAGCTGGCTGTTAAAGAGATAGGTTGCCACCGCATCCTGCACCGAAACGGCTTCCGTCGGCACCTCAATCGGCATAAATCCGGGCACGCGATCGCCCAGGGCGTGCAGCAGCGCTGACTGGTGAACAAACGCCTGCTCGTGGCAGAACAGCACCTGGCGGTTCGAGACCGCAATCACGTCGTTATGGAACACCCCCTGGTCGATCACCAGCGGGTTTTGCTGGGCAAACATCAGTTGGCCCGGATTGACCTGATTCAGGCGGGCAACGGCCTGGCTTGCGGCCAGAGTCTGACGGGCCGGGTAACGGGCAGGCGCGGAACCTGTTCCCTCATCACGACCATAGACAAACAGTTGCAAACCCGGCTCGCCATAATCGCCGCCAAGACGGTTATGGTTGGCCGCCCCTTCGTCGCCGAACATCGCCACTTGCGGCAGCGCTGTATGGACACTGAACCGGGACTCATCGCGAAAAATAGCCCGCAGCACCTGTTCCGTGGTGCCAGCTTCACTGGCGCGGTGGAACTTGTTGTTCAGGTTCGCCACCGTCAGATGCACTTTTCCGTCGAGGGTATCTGCGGAGGGGGCCACCGTCGCGGCGTTGGCAACCCACATGGAGGAGGCCGAACTGGCGGCAGAGAGCAGCTGCGGCATTTGGGTGCCCGCTTTCTCCACCACCTGCTCGTCGCTGCCGGTAAACCCGAGCTGGCGCAGGACGGCGACGTTAGGCCGCTCCTGCGGCGGGATCACCGCCTGAGGAAAACCCGCATCCGCTAGCGCCTTCATTTTTAACAACCCCTGCTTTGCCGCCAGCCGCGGGTTGGAGATCTGAAAGCGGTGTTTTGTGGAGGCCTCATTGCCGAAAGACAGCCCGGCATAGTGGTGGGTTAACCCCACCAGCCCGTCGAAGTTAACTTCACGCGCTTTCATGACGCTTCTCCCGTGTAAAATCGAGGCCCGGATTCAACTGCTCCGGCAGGACGATGGCCGGCGTCTCCAGGCTCGCCATCGGCCAGGCGCAGTAATCCGCCGCATACCAGGCGCTGGCACGATGGTTACCGGAGGCGCCCACCCCGCCAAACGGGGCGGTACTGGCCGCGCCGGTGAGCGGTTTATTCCAGTTCACAATCCCGGCGCGCGCCTCCAGCAGCAGCTGGTCAAATTTCTCACGATCCGGGGAGATCAGCCCGCACGACAGGCCGTAGCGTGTGGCGTTTGCCATCGCGATGGCCTGGTCAAAATCGTCATAGCGCCAGACGCAGAGCAGCGGACCAAAGACCTCTTCGTCCGGCACACCGCTCACGCCAGTCATCTCGACGATTGTCGGGGTTAATAAAGAGGTTCCCGCCTTCACCAGCCGTGGCTCCAGCAGCGACTGGCCGCCGCGGGCGACATGTTCCCGCCAGGCGTGATAGACATTTTTTGCCGCCTGTTCGGAAATCAGCACGCCGATAAACGGCTGCTCGCTGGCATCCCAC